>JAICTR010000297.1 GCA_025936275.1 Burkholderiales bacterium | reverse complement strand
TGCGGGAGCGGGTTGCCCGACTTGTCGGTGACGTACGGCGGGCACTTGTCGCTTTCCTGGATCATGTGCACGTAGATCACCCGGTTCGACACCTTGTCCACGACGTGGAAGCGCTTGTCGTGCGAGATGCGCGCGATGTCGGCGGTGGGCACGGTCTCGATCATCTGCACGTCGCCTGAAAGCAATGCCGCGACGCGCGCCGCGGGGTTGGTGAGGATCTTGAAGGTGACCTTGTCCCACGGCTCCTCGCCGCCCCAGTAGCCGTAGTTCGCCGTCATCACCACGCGCTGGTTGGGCACATACTCCTTGAACTTGTAGGGGCCCGTGCCGATCGCCGCCTTGCCCGAGTTGTAGTCCTCGGTCGCGGCGTGCTCGCCGTTCTTCTTCGAGACGATCATCACCGCCGCCATGTCGCTCGGCAGCAGCACGTGCGGGGTCGCCGTCTTGAAGACGATCGTGTACGGATCGACGATCTTCACGTCCACGATCGACTTCGTGAAAGTGGCGAAGGACGACGGGCTGTTGGGCACGTTCGGCACGCGCTGCAGCGTGAAGGCGACGTCCTCGGCCGTGAAGGGCGAGCCGTCGTGGAAGCGCACACCCTTGCGCAGCTTGAATTCCCACGTGAGGTCGTCCAACGCCTTCCACGAGGTCGCGAGGCACGGCACGAGCTTCATGTTCTCGTCGCGGCGGATGAGCGGCTCGAAGATGTGCTGCAGCAGCCCGTTGTTCGGCGAGAGGTTGTGGTAATGCGGGTCGATCGACGTGATCGCCGCCTGCAGGCCGATGGTGACTTCGCGGTCCTTGGCGCCGGCGGCGAAGGCGAGGAGCGAAGCGCAAAGGGCGACCGCGGCAATGCGGATGGTGCGCAGCATCGGATCCTCCTGGGGGGAAAGCCGGCCCGCATGCTGCGAGCGACGCGAAGATGATACCGTGAATGCACCATGGACCCGACCGCGCGATTCGAGGCGCTCCTCGCCGCCGGCAAGGACAGCGCGCTGCTGCGCTTCGGCCTCGGCTCCCACTACCTCGGGCAGGGCGATGCGCAGCGCGCCGCCGAGCATCTGCGCCGCGCGGTAGCGCAGGATCCGGCCTATTCCGCCGCGTGGAAGCTTCTCGGCAAGGCGTTGCAGGCGATCGGCGAACGCGATCAAGCGGCCGAAGCGTGGCGTGCCGGCATCGCCGCCGCGGAGAAGCGCGGCGACAAGCAGGCGGCGCGGGAGATGGCGGTGTTCCTGCGGCGCATCGAGCCGCCGCCGCAGGCGTGAGCGCTATGCCGAGGCGACGAAGGCCTCGAGCGCCGCGGGCGGCGTGTCCTTCACGATCGCGGCGCGTCCCAAGGCTTCGAGCAGCACCAGCGTCACCCGCCCGGCCTCGTTCTTCTTGTCGCGGCCCATGTATTCGAGCCAGGTCGCGGGCGCGATCGAGGGGGGCCTGGCGGGAAGTCCCAGCCGCTCGATGAGCGCGATCAGGCGCTCCGCATCTTCGCGCGTGAGGCGCCCCCGCGCGACGGAGAAGCGGGCGGCGAGCGCCATGCCGGCGGCCACCGCCTCGCCGTGCAGCCACTTGCCGTAGCCCTCGGCCGATTCGATGGCATGGCCGAAGGTGTGGCCGAAGTTGAGCAGCGCGCGGGCGCCGCGCTCGTGCTCGTCCTCGGCGACGATCGCCGCCTTGATCTCGCACGAGCGCTGGATCGCGTGGGCGAGCGCATCGTCCTCGCGTGCGAGGAGGCGCGCGGCGTTTTGCTCGATCCATCCGAGGAACGAGGGATCGTGGATCGCGCCGTACTTCACCACTTCCGCAAGCCCCGCCGCGAGCTCGCGCGCGGGCAGCGTGGCGAGCGTCGCAGTATCCGCAACGACCGCGACCGGTTGGTGGAAAGCGCCGATCATGTTCTTGCCGAGCGGATGGTTGATCGCGGTCTTGCCGCCGACCGAAGAGTCGACCTGCGCGAGGAGCGTCGTCGGCACCTGCAGGTGCGCGACGCCGCGCTGGTACGTCGCGGCCGCGAAGCCCGCCATGTCGCCGACGACGCCGCCGCCCAGCGCGACCAGCACGCTGCCGCGGTCGGCCTGGGCGCGCAGCAGGGCCTCGAAGACGATATCCAGCGTGCGCCAGTCCTTGTGCGCCTCGCCATCGGGCAGCACGATCGAAAACGGGCGCGCGCCGGCGCGCTCGAGCGCGGCGCCGAGGCGCCTGGCGTAGAGCGGCTCGACCGTGGTGTTGGTCACGATCGCCGCGGTGCGGCCCGCGACGTACGGGGCGAAATGCGCCGGATCGTCGATCAGCCCGGCGCCGATCGTGATGGGATAGGAGCGCGCGCCGAGCGCGACCTCGAGGCGCCGCGTCATGGAGACTCCCGGTGCGTCTCGTGCCCGTGCAGCGCCGCGGCGACGCGATTCACGAGTGTCGCGGCGGCCTGCGAGGCCGTGTCGACCACGAGGTGCGCCGCCTCCCGGTAGAGCGGGTCGCGCTTCTCGAGCAGGGTCGCGAGCGTCGCGCGCGGGTCGGCCGTGGCGAGCAGCGGGCGGGTTCCGTCATGGCGCGTACGCTCCCACAGGTTCTCCAGCCGCGCACGCAGGTACACGACGGTTCCCGATTCGCGCATCAGCCGCCGGTTGTCCGCGGCGAGGACCGCGCCGCCCCCCGTCGCCACGATGCAGCCTGAGCGTTGCGCGATCTCGGCGATCAGCGCCGCTTCGCGCTTGCGGAAGCCCTCTTCTCCTTCGATCTCGAAGATGGTCGCCACCGGAACGCCGGTGCGCTCGACGAGGAGACGGTCGGTGTCGACGAACTCGCGCCCCGTGTGCTGCGCGAGCGCGCGGCCGAGCGTGGTCTTTCCCGCGCCCATCATGCCCACCAGGTACACGTTGCCCGCCATCGCGCGATCTTCGCCGTTCCGGCCTTCGAGCATAGCGAAAAAAAACGCCCCGGTGGACCGGGGCGCGGGGATGCGGACGGCGCCGGGCTAGCGCACGGTGAGCGCGTCCTTCACGATCTTGGGCGTGACGAAGATCAGGAGCTCGGTCTTGTCGTCCTGCTTCACGGTGCGCTTGAACAGCACGCCGAGGAGCGGGATGTCGCCGAGCACCGGCACCTTGTCGACGGTGGTGCGCGTCGTCTGCTCGAAGATGCCGCCGAGGACGATGGTATCGCCGTTGTCGACCAGCACCTGCGTGTTCACCTTCTTCGTGTCGACCGACGGGATGCCCGAGAAGATCTGGCCCACCGAGTCCTTCTTGACCTCGAGGTCCATGATGATGCGGTCGTCCGGCGTGATGCGCGGCGTGACGGCGAGCTCCAGCACCGCGGGCTTGAACGCGACCGTGGTCGCGCCGCTCGCGGCGGCCGTGAGGTACGGGATCTCCGTGCCCTGCGAGATGATCGCCTTCTTCTTGTCGGCGGTGATCACGCGCGGGCTGGACACCACCTTGCCACGGTTGTCGGCCTCGAGCGCCGAGAGCTCCACGTTCACGAGGTTGCCGCTGCCCAGGTTGAGGATCGAGAGCGCGAGCTGTCCGGCCGCGCCGACCACCGGCAGGTTCACGTTGAGCTGCTCGGGCTGGGCGCCTTGCGGAAATGCGCCACCGGCCGCCCCGGCGAAGCCGGCGCCGTTGGGCGAAATGAGCGAGGTCGAGCCGCGCGAGACCGGGTTGTTCGCGATCGGGGCGGCGGTATCGGTGAGGGTTCCCGAAACGCCCACGTTGTAGTTATTGGTGTTGAATGCCGACTGCGTGCCGAAGCGGGCGCCGAGTTGCCGGCCCCACTTGTCGTCCGCGATCACGATGCGCGCCTCGATCAGCACCTGGCGCACCGGCACGTCGAGCTGCTGGATCAGGCGGCGCGCCTCTTCGAGCCGCCCGCCGGTGTCCTGCACGAAGTGCGTGTGGGTGCGCTCGTCGATGCTGGCGGTGCCGCGCTTCGAGAGTATCTTCTGGTCCTTGTTGGTGAGCAGCTTCTGCAGGTCCTCAGCCTTGGCATACGAGAGCGCGAACGACTCG
>JAICTR010000463.1 GCA_025936275.1 Burkholderiales bacterium | reverse complement strand
CGCGTGCAACGCTCGCTGGATCGATTCGACGTCCACCGCGGCCATGCGTGCCTCGCCGAGCGTCAAAGGATCACGCCGTAAGGCCAGTTCTCGCGCACGACCTGCTCCGGAAGCTTGCGCAGCACCTCGATCGCGAACTCCGTATCGGCCCCGGAGAGCGCGTGCAGGGCGTGCGCGCGCAGGAGCGTCTGCAGCGCCTTGCCGAACATCGGGGGATCGAGCATCTCGCCCTCGAAGCGGATCGCGCCGCCGAGGAGCGCGTCGGCCTCGATCGCCGCCTGCAGGATGCGCACGCGGGTCTTCACCTCGGACGGAGAGGGCGTGAAGGCGACTTTGCACGGATGGATGTGCGAAGGATGGATCACCTGCTTGCCCGAGAGGCCCATCGAGGCTTCCTCGCACGCGTGCCGGTAGACGACGCGCGATTCCTCGTCGCCCTGCAGGTCGAGCCAGCGGCGCACGTCGTGCGGCTCGACGAAGGATTCGGGCATCGTGGCGTTGCCGATCAGGGTCTCCACCGCGCCGATCACGCCCTTGCCGGCGATGCGCGCCTCGAAGAGGATGTCGTGGAGGTACACCTTCAGCTCCTCGACCCAGTTGCGCGGCGTGATGTGGATGCCCATCGCCTTGGAGAAGTCGTGGATGCCGAACACCACGTGCTTCACCGTCGGGTACTGCATGAGGTCCGGCGCGATCTTGAGCGATTTCGGATGCTCGATGATCGGCTGGATCGTCATGCGCGGGTTGAGGCCCACCAGCACCGCGGAAAGGTCGCGGATCTCCGGCGCGCCGTAGGCTTCGCCCGCCTTGGCGAGCATCACCACGTCGAAGTGGTCCGCGAGGTCGCGCACCAGCGCGAGGTCGCGCTCGTACTCGTCGGTGCGGAACGGATTGATCCGCACCGCGACCTGCACGTCGCGCCGCCGCGGCATGCGGGGCAGCTCGCGCGCGAGGAGCTCGCGGCTCATCTCCTTCTGCCGGCAGCCGTCCTCGAGGTCGAAGAGCAGCGTGTGCGCGGTGGTGTTCCAGGCGTGCTTGCGGAAGCGCTGCGCGGCCTGCTCGAGGTCCTCGTAGATGCCGAGCGAGGGCGCGTACTTCACCGGCGGGTAATACATCTGGATCCCAGGCCAGTAGTCGCCGAGGATCTGCGCGGCGGCGGGCGCTTCGGCCGCGGCGCTCGCGCTGCCGGAGGGTGTGCGGGTGATGGCGTTCATGGGAGAGGGCGGCCCCAACGTAGCATCGCTGCTGCGGTGCGTCAAAGGCGCCGTGCGGCCGATGCGCGGGGCTTGCGATAAAATCGGACCGACCCCGAAGAGGAGACCGCCATGACCACCATCGAATCGGTGCTGCAGGAAAACCGCGTCTTTCCGCCGCCTGCCGGGCTCGCGAAGCAGGCGAACATTTCGGGGATGGCCGCCTACGAGGCGATGTGCCGCGAAGCCGAGAAGGACTTCGAGGGCTTCTGGGCGAAGCACGCGCGATCGGAGCTCCTGTGGACGAAGCCGTTCACGAAGACGCTCGACGAATCCAACGCGCCGTTCTACAAGTGGTTCCACGACGGCGAGCTCAACGCCTCGGAGAACTGCCTCGACCGGCACCTGAAGACGCAGCCCGACAAGGTCGCGATCATCTTCGAGGCGGACGACGGCAAGGTGACGAACGTCACCTATCGCGAGCTCTACCAGCGCACCTGCCGCTTCGCGAACGGCCTCAAGTCGCTCGGCATCAAGAAGGGCGACCGGGTGCTGATCTACATGCCGATGTCGGTGCAGGCGGTGGTGGCGATGCTCGCCTGCGCGCGCATCGGCGCGACGCACTCGGTCGTCTTCGGCGGCTTTTCGGCGAAGAGCGTGCACGAGCGCACGGTCGATGCCGGTGCGGTGGCGATCATCACCGCCGACGGCCAGATGCGCGGCGGCAAGGAGATCGCGTTGAAGCCCGCCTGTGACGAGGCGCTCGGCATGGGCGGCTGCGATTCGATGAAGCACATGATCGTCTACCAGCGCACCGGCTCGCCGGTCGCGATGAAGGCCGGGCGCGACCTGTGGTGGGACGACCTGGTGAAGGGCCAGCCCGACGAGTGCACGCCGGTGCCGGTGAACGCCGAGCATCCGCTCTTCATCCTCTACACCTCGGGCTCCACCGGAAAACCGAAGGGCGTGCAGCACTCGACCGGCGGCTACATCCTGCACTGCATGCTCACCATGCGCTGGGTGTTCGACTACAAGCCGAACGACGT
>JAICTR010000314.1 GCA_025936275.1 Burkholderiales bacterium | reverse complement strand
CTCCCAAGGGAGAGGGAGCGCTTTGGCGACCCTCTCCCAAGGGAGAGGGAGCGCTTTGGCGACCCTCTCCCCGGGTCGGCGGCGACAGCTCCACCACCCGCCCGCGCACGTTATCCAGCAGGTCCAGCAGCAGCTTGTGCCGCGTGGCGCTGAACCCTTGCAGCGAGACGCGCGCGGTCGGCATGAAGATCGCCTGGAAATCGCGCGCGCCGGAAAGGAAGCGGTCGAGGCCGATCGCGAGGAGCGACCCCGCGGCAAACTCGCGATCGGAAGGTTTCCATGCCGAGCGCAGCCGCACGAAGAGCCAGCCCATGGCGACCGACGCTTCGGCATCGCGCGGCTTCTCGAGGCGGATCCAGTGCCCGTCCTCGCGCAGGAAGTCCTCGCCCTCGTAGAACGTGATGCTGCGATGCAACCCTTCGTAGGTGCGGCCCGGCTCGTGCAGCACCCATGCGGTCGAGCCCACGTCGCTCGCCTCGCCCTCGAACACGGTCTTCGCGGAAGAAAGCGGCGTGCCGCGCTTCCACTCCTTCACGATGCGCGGATAGCCCGAGCGCGTCATGCTGCCCGCGCCGTAGTCGCGCCCGATGTAGACGCGGTTCGCGTCGATCCACGTCACGTCCTGCTTCGACTCCGGCGAGAAGAAGCCGTCCTTCACCCAGCGTTTCGCGACGGTATCGAACTCGCGCACCTCGACCGCATCCGCCCCGCCGCGCGAAAGCGAGATCAGGCAATGCCGGTACTCGGGATACAGGCAATCGGCGCCCTTCCACACCCACTTCACGCCTTCATCGGCGGAGAGCTTGTCGAGGTCCACCAGCACTTCCCACTTCGGCGCGGGCTTGCGGTACTCGTCGAGCGTGGTGCGCCGCCACACGCCGCGCGGCGCGCGCTCGTCCTGCCAGAAGTTGTAGAGCCACTTGCCGCGCTTCGTGGCGTAGGGAATGCGTTCGTGGGAGTTGTAGATCGCGAGGAGCCGCTCGTGGATCGCCTTGTACTCGGGCTTCGACTCCAGCTCGCGCCGGCTCTCGGCGTCCTGCGCCTTCACCCATTCGAGCGCCTTCGCGCCCTCCACATCCTCGAGCCAGAGGTAGGGATCGTCGGAAGGCGCCGGCGCGGCGGCCTGAACGGTCGGAACGGTCATCGCGGCGGCCGCGATCGCGAGGGTGAGGGCGAGGAGGACGCGCCTCACGGCCGCATCTTCTCCTCGTCGGGCGCCTTGTCGAGCGCGAACTCCTTGTGCAGCACGCGCACCGCGAGCTCCATGTACTTCTCGTCCACCACCACCGAGGTCTTGATCTCGGAAGTGGAGATCATCTGGATGTTGATGCCCTCGCGCGCGAGGCAGCCGAACATCTGCGAGGCGATGCCCGCGTGGGTGCGCATGCCGATCCCGACCAGCGAGACCTTCGCGATGCGGTCGTCGCCCACCACGCCCTTCGCCTTGATCTCGCCCTTCACGCCTTCGAGGATGCGCATGGCGCGCTTGAACTCGTTCCTGTGCACGGTGAACGAGAAGTCCGTCATGCCCTCGGTGGACGCGTTCTGGATGATCATGTCGACGTCGATGTTCGCGTCGGCCACCGGCCCGAGGATCGCGTAGGCGATGCCGGGGCGGTCGGGCACGCCCAGCACGGTGATCTTCGCCTCGTCGCGGTTGAACGCGATGCCGGAGATGATGGCCTGTTCCATGTTCTCTTCTTCCTCGAACGTGATGAGGGTGCCCATGTCGGTCGAATTCACGTCGGTGAAGGACGAAAGCACCCGCAGCTTCACCTGGTACTTGCCGGCGAACTCCACCGAGCGGATCTGCAGCACCTTGGAGCCGAGCGAGGCGAGCTCGAGCATCTCCTCGAAGGTCACCGTGTCGAGGCGGCGCGCCTCGGGGACGATGCGCGGATCGGTTGTATATACACCATCCACGTCGGTGTAGATCTGGCACTCGTCGGCCTTCAGCGCCGCGGCGAGCGCGACGCCGGTGGTGTCCGAGCCGCCGCGCCCGAGCGTGGTGATGTTGCCCGCCTCGTCGATGCCCTGGAATCCCGCCACCACGACCACATGGCCCGCATCGAGGTCGCGCCGGATGTTGGCCTCCTCGATCGCGAGGATGCGCGCCTTCGAGTACGCGGCGTCGGTACGGATCGGCACCTGGAAGCCGGTGTAGCTCCTCGCCTTCATGCCGAGCGCATGGAGCGCGATGCACAGGAGCCCGATCGAGACCTGCTCGCCGGTGGAGGCGATCACGTCGAGCTCGCGCGGATCGCCTTCGGGATTGAGCTCCTTCGCGAGCCCGAGCAGGCGGTTGGTCTCGCCGGACATCGCGGAAACCACGACCACGAGGCGGTGGCCCTCCTTCACGAAGCGCTGCACGCGGCGCGCGACCTCGCGGATGCGCTCGGGGCTTCCCATGGAGGTGCCGCCGTACTTCTGGACGATCAGGGACACGGGGGTAAAACCGGCAGGCAAAAACCGCGATTCTACCGTGCCGGATCGTCTATAGTGGGGGCGACCAACGCCGGGCCCTCCCCATGAGTCTCGCGCTCGCCCTCCTCGCCGGTGCATTCGCCCTCGCCGGCGGAGCGGCCACCTGCTTCGCGATCCGCCAGCGCCGCGCACGCCGCGAGGCCGACGCGCTCGCCGCGCGCCTCGCCTTCACGGAGCGGCTGATCGAGGCGATCCCGAGCCCGGTCTTCTACAAGGATGCGCAGGGCCGCTACCTCGGCTGCAACCGCGCGTTCGAGGATTCCCTCGGGATCGCGCGCGCGGAGCTGATCGGCAAGACCGCGGATCACGTGGCGGACCCGGATTTCGCGGACGCCGCGGGGACCGGCGACGCGGCGCTCCTCCACGCGGGCGGCGCCCGCGCCTACGAGACTCGGTTCACCAACGCGCGCGACGGCGCCGCGCACGAGGTGCTGGTGAACAAGTCCACCTTCGCGGGCCCCTCGGGCGAAGCGGCGGGCGTGGTGGGCGTGCTGGTGGACATCACCGAGCGCAAGGCGCTGGAGGCGCAGACGCACGAGAGCCACGAGCGGCTGCGAGCGGTGATCCACGCCTCGCCGCTCGCGATCGTCGCGCGCGACCTGGACGGCATCGTGCGCATGTGGAATCCGGCCGCCGAGCGCATGTTCGGCTGGACCGAAGCGGAGGTGCTCGAGACCAACACCTCGATCACGCCGCAGCGCCTGCGCGCCGATGCGCGCGAGCTGCGCCGCCGCGCGCAGGCGGGCGAGACGCTGTGGGTCGAGGAGACGCGGCGCATGCACCGCGACGGCCGCGAGATCGACGTCTCGCTCTCGATGGCGCCGATCTACGGCGCGGAGGGGCTGGTCATCGGCACCATGATGACGCTCGCCGACATCTCGCGCCGCAAGATCGCCGAGCAGGCGCTGCGCGAGAGCGAGGAGCAGCTGCGGCTCGCGATGGATGCCGCGCGCATGGGCATCTGGTACTGGGAGTGCGAGACCGACCGGTTCCTCCACTCCGAGGGATTGAGCGTGCTCTTCGGCGGCCGCGCGACCGATCCCATGAGCCATTACCGGGTGTTCCAGCAGCGACTTCATCCCGAGGATCGCGAGTTGCTCGAAGCGACCCTGCGCCACGCGATCCGCCGCGGCACGGATTTCCAGGTCGACTACCGCGTGGTGTGGCCCGACGGCTCGACGCACTGGATGGCCAATCGCGCCCAGGTCTATCGCGACCCGAGCGGCTGGGCACAGCGCGTCGTCGGCGTCGTCATGGACATCACCGACCGCAAGCACGGCGAGGAGGAGCGTGAGCGGCTGGTCGGCCGACTCCGGGAGCAGG
>JAICTR010000340.1 GCA_025936275.1 Burkholderiales bacterium | reverse complement strand
GGATTGGCCTAAACTCGTTCTTGCATGCGGGACAAGTGGTCTGTCCCCGGTTTTATCCGGCGGCGGAGTGGGCTTCGATCAGCGTGCCGGCCTGCGCCTTGAGCATCGCGGTCGCTTCCAGCGCCGTCACGGGGCGCGAGAAGAGATAGCCCTGGAAGGCCTCGCAGTGGTTGGCGCGCAGGAACTCGAGCTGCTGGCGCGTCTCGACGCCTTCGGCGATTACGCGCAGCTTGAGGCGCTTCGCCATCGCGATGATCGCCTCGGTGATGAGCGAGCTCGAGACGTCCTGCGGCACGTTCATCACGAACGAGCGGTCGATCTTCATGCTCGAGGCCGGGAGCCGCGTGAGCTGCCCGAGCGACGAGTAGCCGACGCCGAAGTCGTCCACCGCGACCTGCATTCCCACCGCGCGAAGCTGCGCGAGCGTCTCGATCGACTGCTCGACGTTCCTCATGATCATCGTCTCGGTGATCTCGAGCTCGATGTGCCGCGGGTCGGCGCCGGTGTCGCGCACGATCGAGAGCAGCGTATGCACCAGCCGGCGCGACATGAACTGGCGCGGCGAGATGTTGATCGAGATGGTGATCGGCATGAGCCCGTCGTCGGCCCACGCGCGCAGCTGGCGGCAGGCGGTGCGGAACACCCATTCGCCGATCGGCACGATGAGCCCCAGCTCCTCGGCGACGAAGACGAAATCCTTGGGATAGATCTCGCCTTTCTGCGGGTCGTTCCAGCGGATCAGCGCTTCCATCCCCGAGATGCGCCCCGTGGCGATGTCCACCTGCGGCTGGTAGCGCAGGAAGAACTCCTCGTTGTCGATCGCCTTCCTGAGCCGGCTCTCGATCTCGAGGCGCTTGGAGAGCAGGAAGTTCAGGTCGTTGGTGAAGAAGCGCACGGTGTTGCGTCCCGCGTCCTTCGCCTGGTACATCGCGTTGTCGGCGTGCTTGAGGAGCTGGTGCACGTCGGTCGCGTCGTTGGGGTAGTGGCTGATGCCGATCGAGGGCGTCACGTGGATGTCGTGGCCGCCGATCTCCACCGGACGCGCGAGCTCCTCGAGGATCTTGTCGGCCACCACGCGCGCGTTCTCGGGACGCTCGAGGTCCGGCAGGATCACCACGAACTCGTCGCCGCCTTCGCGAGACACCGTGTCCACCTCGCGCACGCAGTTCACCAGGCGGCGCGCGACGTCCTTCAGGATGAAGTCGCCGGTATCGTGGCCGAGCGTGTCGTTCACGACCTTGAAGCGGTCGAGGTCGAGGAACAGCACCGCGACGTGGCGCTGCTTGCGGCGCGCGGCCATGATGGCCTGGTTGAGGCGATCCTGCATCAGGCGCCGGTTGGGAAGGCCGGTGAGCGCATCGTGGTGCGCCATGTAGTGGATGGTTCGCTCGGTGTTCAGGCGCTCGGTGATGTCCTGCACCAGCGAGGCGAAGCCGGTGATGTTGCCCGCGGCATCCACGAGCGGCGTGTTGTACCACTCGCAGTGGATGGTGCGCCCGTTGCGCGCCGCGTTGACGAGCGTGGTCTTGTTGCCCTCGCCGCTTTCCAGGAGCTCGCGGCACATCGCTTCCATCTCGGCGCGCTCGGCCGGCGTGGTGAGCGCGGGCGCGAGCGGCTTGCCGAGCATCTCGTAGGCGGGGAAGCCGAAGATCGCCTCGGCGGCCGGATTCCACGCGATCACCTGCTGGCGCCGGTCCCACTCCACCACCGCGAGCGGCGTGCTTTCGAAGTGCATGCGCAGCTTCTGCGCCGCGAGGAGCTCTCCCTGCTGCGCCTTCAGCCGCTCCGCATGCTCCTCCACCAGCGCCTCGTTCACGCGCTCGAGCCGCGAACGCTCGCTCTCCAGCTCGGTGAAGAGCGATTCGCGCGCCTTGCGGGTGGTGAGCGATTCGACCAGCGCGCGGTGCACGCGCGCATGCACGTACGGCAGCACCATCGCGAGGATCAGGATCATCCCCGAGAGGAACATCTGGTTGCGCTCGCCCGAGCGCCCGAGCGTCACCGCGAGCGGCACGAGGCCCATGAAGGCGGTGATCTTGTACGCGTAGCGGTGCGGCGCGTAGTAGGCGACCGCGCCCGTCATGAGCAGCATCACCAGCATCACCACCGAAAGCCGCTGCACGATGCGCGCGGAATCGGGCAGCAGCACCGTGCCGATCGCCATCCAGCACAGGCTCGCGAGCACGGTGCCGAGCAGGAAGCGCCGCTCCCATCCGGGCATCTCGGCGCTCGAGCGCACCTGGCTGATGAAGGCCTTGTAGAGCAGGTAGCGGCCGACGCCGACCAGCGAGACCGCGACGAACCACAGGAAGAGCGCGGGCCGCGCCAGGTCCTCCCAGAGGATCGCGCCGAGGATGAAGACGACGAGGAGCGTGGCGAGGTAGCCGACGAGCGAGAACCGGAACAGCAGCCGGGTCTGCTCCGCTTGCAGCGGTGCGTCGGGGGCGCCGGCACTGGGGCTCGCCTGCGCCGCGGGCCTTTGGGTTGTCATTCCGCTCCTTGCGCGGGCACGGAAGACAGAGGGGGCCAACGCGCGCGGCCAGTGTAACATCCCCTGTGGCCCGCATTCGCAGTCTCCCCGAGCTCCTGGTGAACCAGATCGCCGCCGGCGAGGTGGTGGAGCGCCCCGCCTCGGCCCTCAAGGAGCTCATGGAGAACAGCCTCGACGCGGACGCCCGCTCCGTCGCCGTCGAGCTCACCGAGGGCGGCGTGCGCCGGCTGCGCGTGGTGGACGACGGCGCGGGCATCGAGCCCGAGGACCTGCCGCTCGCCGTGGCGCGCTTCGCGACGAGCAAGATCGCGACGCTCGATGACCTCGAAAGCGCGGCGAGCCTCGGCTTCCGCGGCGAGGCGCTCGCCTCCATCGGCGCGGTCGCGCGGCTCTCGATCGTGAGCCGGCGCGAGGGCGCGCGGCACGCCTGGCGCATCGCGTGCGAGGCGGGCGAGGTCTCGACGCCGGAGCCCGCGGCGATCGCTTCCGGCACCGCGGTGGAAGTCGAAGACCTGTATTTCAATACGCCGGCGCGGCGCAAGTTCCTGAAGAGCGAGGCGACCGAGTTCGCGCGGTGCGAGGAGGCGTTCACGCGCATCGCGCTCTCGCGCCCCGCGGTCGCCTTCTCGCTCGCGCACAACGGCCGGCGCAGCCTGCACCTCGTGCCCGAGGATGCGCGCTCGCGCGCCGCGCGCCTGGTGGGCGAAGACTTCGCCGATTCCGCGCTCGCGGTGCGCGCGCAATCGCCGCGCCTCTCGCTCGAAGGGCTCGCGGCGGCGCCGGGCTTCACCCGTGCCACGCGCGATGCGCAGTACCTCTTCGTGAACGGGCGCTTCATCCGCGACAAGGTCGTGGCGCACGCGATCCGCGAGGCCTATGCCGACGTGCTGCACCACGATCGCCATCCGGCGTACGTGCTGTTCCTCGAGATCGATCCGGCGCTGGTGGACGTGAACGTGCATCCCGCGAAAAGCGAGGTGCGCTTCCGCGAATCGAACGCGGTGCACCAGTTCGTGTTCCACGCGCTCTCGCGAGCGCTG
>JAICTR010000263.1 GCA_025936275.1 Burkholderiales bacterium | reverse complement strand
TATCGCCTGTACAACGCGGACATCGCCGCGCGCATCGTTGCCGGCACCGGCACCGCGGCGATCTCGCCCGCGAGCGCGAATACCGGCCAGGACGGCCACGTGCGCTTCCACGTCGAGCCGCGCGCGCCGGGCGATTTCACCCTCGAGCTGCAGTTTCGCGATCACGTCGAGCGCTTCCCGATGAAGGTTGCGGAGCGCCCGTGGCAGGACCTGTGGTGGGGCGGAAGCGCCGAGAACGGCTGGGGCATGAGCGTCGTGCAGCACCGCGACCTGCTCTTCTCCGTGATCTACGCGTACGACGATGCGGGCAAGCCCACCTGGTACGTGATGTCGGCGGGATCGTGGAACGCGGCGCACACGATCTTCTCGGGAACGCTCTATCGCCCGCACGGCTCGCCGTTCGCCGCTTACGACGTCGCGCGCTTCGATGTCGGCGCGCCGGTGGGCCAGGCGTCGCTCGACTTCACCGATCCCGCGCATATCGCGCTGTCGTACACCATCGATGGGGTGAGCGGGCGCAAGGCGATCACGCGCCAGCCCTTCGGGCCGGTCGACCTCTCGGGCGGCATCGATGTCGGCGACATGTGGTGGGGCGGTCTCGCGCAGAACGGCTGGGGCCTCGCGGTGCTGCAGCAGTACCGCAGCCTCTTCGCGGTGTGGTTCACCTACGACGAGGCCGGCGCGCCGGTGTGGTACGTGATGCCTTCGGGCCACTGGAGCGATGCGCAGACGTGGGAAGGGCGCATCTACCGCACCACCGGCTCGCCGTGGCTCGGCCATGCTTACGATCCTTCGCGGTTCCGCTCCGTCGACGTGGGCTCCTTCCGCATGCATTTCTCCGGCGACACGGCAACCTTCGATTACACGATCGACGGCAAGTCCGGCTCGATGCCGCTGCAGCGCCAGCCTTTCTGAAGCGCGACGCGGCGCGCGGTTTGCGGCAGAATCGGCCGATGCTCGCGCTTCGCTCCTTCCTCGCCGCCATCGTGCTCATCGTCGCGCCGGCGCTCGCGCATGCGGCGATGCTGCCCGGCATCGGCGACCTCGAGCGCTCGCTGCACCTCGATGCGCGGCAGAAGGCGCAGTTCGATGTCGCGGTCGACGCCACGCAACGCGCGCTCGCTTCGGTCGCCTTCGCCGCGCTGCGAGTGAAGGCGAGCATCGCCACGGAGCTCGGCAAGGACCATCCCGACCTGAATGCGCTCGCCCGCGCGCAGGAAGACGCGATCGAGCGGACGCGCCCGCTCTTCCGCGAGGCGCGGCGCGAGTGGGAACGCCTCTACGCGATGCTCGATCCGCGGCAGGTGCGCAAGGCGCGCGCGTACGTCGATGCCAAGCTCGACGGGCTCGAGCGATTGGGCGCCGCGCTGGGCGAGATGCTGGGGGAAAGCTTCAAGCGCTAGAATCGGCGGCGCCGGTCGACGCCGGCGAACGGGAGACCGCCATGGAAGGCCTCAAGTCGTCCGCCGACGTCCTCTTCATCCTGCTCGGCGCCGTGATGGTGCTGGCGATGCACGCCGGCTTCGCGTTCCTGGAGCTGGGCACCGTCCGGTACAAGAACCAGGTGAACGCGCTGATGAAGATCCTGGTGGATTTCTCGGTCTCCACCGTCGCCTACTTCTTCATCGGCTACGCCATCGCCTACGGCACCACGTTCTTCACCGGCGCCGAATCGCTCGCGCAGAAGAGCGGCTACGAGCTCACGCGCTTCTTCTTCCTGCTCACCTTCGCCGCGGCGATTCCCGCCATCGTCTCGGGTGGCATCGCGGAGCGCGCGAAATTCCACCCGCAGGTCGCGGCGACCTTCGTCCTCGTGGGCTTCCTCTATCCGTTCTTCGAGGGCATCGCGTGGAACGGCCACTTCGGCGTGCAATCGTGGCTGAAGGGTGCGTTCGGCGCGGAGTTCCACGACTTCGCCGGCTCCGTGGTGGTGCACGCGATGGGCGGATGGATCGGCCTCGCGGCGGTGCTGCTCCTCGGCGCGCGGCGCGGGCGCTACACGAAGGACGGGCACGTGGTCGCGTTTCCGCCTTCGAGCATCCCGTTCCTCGCGCTCGGCGCCTGGGTGCTCACCGTCGGCTGGTTCGGATTCAACGTGATGAGCGCGCAGACGCTCGATCGCATCAGCGGGCTCGTCGCGGTGAATTCCCTCATGGCGCTCGCGGGCGGCACCATCGCCGGGCTCCTCGCCGGGCGCAACGACCCGGGCTTCGTGCACAACGGGCCGCTCGCGGGACTCGTCGCGATCTGCGCCGGCTCCGACGTGATGCATCCGCTCGGCGCGCTCGCTACGGGCGCGGTGGCGGGCGCGCTCTTCGTGTGGATGTTCTCGAAGGTGCAGAACGTGTGGAAGATCGACGACGTGCTCGGCGTGTGGCCGCTGCACGGGTTGTGCGGCACCTGGGGCGGCCTCGCGTGCGGCATCTTCGGCAGCAAGGCGCTGGGCGGGCTCGGCGGCGTGTCGTTCATGAGCCAGCTCTGCGGGACGCTCCTCGGCATCGCGATCGCGCTCGCCGGCGGGTTCGCCGTGTACGGCGCGCTGCGTGCCGTCGTCGGCATCCGCCTCGATCCGGAGCAGGAGTTCGACGGCGCCGACCTCTCGATCCACCGCATCACCGCGACGCCGGAGCGCGACGAGCGGGCGTAACGCTCTCCCTCCCCCAAGGGGGAGGGAGGACTTAGCGCTTGCGCTTCTTCTTCGACTTCTTCTCGTGCGGCGGCGGCACGAAAGGCGGGCCTTCGAACGTCACCTGCGATGCGACCTTCTCGGTCGCCGGCTCGCCGAGGGCCTTCGCGAGGTCGTCGAGCGATCGATACGGCCCGTTCTGGTTGCGATAGTCGATGATCGTCTTCGCCTTGTAGCGGTCGAGTCCCTGCGTCGATTGCAGCTCGCTCTGCTGCGCGGTGTTCACGTTCACCGTGGCGAACGCGGGAAGCGCGATGAACGCGGCCAGCACGGCGTAGACGAATCTCATGGGAGCCCTCCGTGAAGATCTCCCAGACGAGACAGCCTGAAGGGCCGCACCGTTGCCGCCGTCCTTGGGCCATTTGGAGCACCCCGTTGCGGCGCTCCAATTGCCAATTCAAATAAGAACGATTATCATTTGATCGCGTCCTACCCCAACGCCCCGACCTGGAGACCCCGAAGCCATGTACCGCCTCGCCGCCGCCGTCCTCGCCAGCGCCTCGCTCGCCGCCTTCGCCGCGGCGGAATCCGAATTGAGCGTCGTGATCGAGAACCACAAGTTCGCGCCGGAGCGCATCGAGGTGCCCGCCGGCAAGAAGGTGAAGCTCACCATCGACAACCGCGACGCCACGCCCGAGGAATTCGAGAGCAACGAGATGCGCATCGAGAAGGTGATCCCGGGCAAGTCGAAGGGCGTGGTGTGGCTGGGACCGCTCAAGGCCGGCGAGTACAAGTTCTTCGGCGAGTACCACGAGAAGACCGCGCAGGGCGTCGTCGTCGCGAAATAGGAATAGGAGCCCGTCATGTTCGGCACCGCGCTCATCGTGTTTCGCGAGACCCTCGAGGCCGCGCTCATCGTCGGCATCGTCGCGGCCGCGACGCGCGGCATCCCCGGACGTTTCCGCTGGATCGCGTCGGGCATCGGCGCCGGTATCCTCGGCTCGCTCCTCGTCGCCGCCGGCGCGGGCGCGCTCTCCCAGCTCGCGCAGGGCATGGGCCAGGAGCTCTTCAACGCGTCGATCCTCGGCGTCGCGGTCGCGATGCTCGCCTGGCACAACATCTGGATGTCGGTGCACGGACGCGAGCTCGCGGCGAACGCGAACCGCATCGGCGGCGACATCCGCACCGGCGCCAAGGAGATGTCGGTGCTCCTCGTCGTGATCGCGATCGCGGTGCTGCGCGAGGGCTCGGAGACCGTGCTTTTCCTCTACGGCGTCGCGATCTCCGGCAACGAGTCGAGCGCTCCGATGGTCGCGGGCGGCGCGATCGGCCTCGCGGGCGGCGTCGCCGTGGGCTGGCTGCTCTTCAAGGGGTTGCTGCGCATTCCGCTGCGCTGGTTCTTCAGCGCGACGTCGTTCCTCGTGCTGCTCCTCGCCGCCGGCATGGCCTCGCAGGCCGCGCGCTTCCTCATCCAGGCGGACAAGATCCCGAGCCTCGCCGCGCCGCTCTGGGACACCTCCTGGCTGGTCTCCAATTCGTCGCTCGTCGGCAAGGCGCTGCAGGGCATCGTCGGCTACGACGCGCAGCCGGCCGGCATGCAGATGGCATTCTTCGTCGCGGTGCTCGCCGCGATCGTCGCGGGCATGGCCTGGGCGCGAAGGCGCGCCGAGCCGCAGGCGCCCGCGCACACCGCCCCCAATCCCACCTGAGGAGTTTTCCATGCGCATCGAAGCCCGGCTGATCGCAGCCGTCGCCCTCGCCTTGCCCGCGTTCGCCCACGCGGCCGCCGATGAATACGTGCAGGTGCCCACCGTCGAGTACGGCGAGCGCGAGATCGACTTCAAGTAC
>JAICTR010000364.1 GCA_025936275.1 Burkholderiales bacterium | reverse complement strand
TCGGCCCTCCTCCGGCGGCAGGCGGTATTTTCCGGTGATCATCGAGCGCAGGTTGTTCCAGGCGCCGGTGATCACGACCTCGAAGACGTGCACCAGCGTGAACGCCACGACGAGCGAGGCCGCGATGAAGTGCAGCGTGCGCACCGATTGCCTTCCGCCCAGCCACTCGATCCATCCCGGCCAGATCGTATCGAGCGCGGGCGACATGCCGAGCCCCATCAGCACCAGGAGCGGCAGCAGCACGAAGATCACCCCGAGGTACGCGAGGCGCTGCAGCACGTTGTAGCGCGCGGCCGCGGCTCCCGTGGGATGCTCCAGGCGCACATGCTCGGCGATGGAAGGCCCGATGCGCCGCAAGTCATCGCGCGTGGGCACGAGATCGCGCTTGAGGTGCCGGCTCACGAGCGAGTAGACGAGGTATGCGGCGCCGTTGATCACCAGCACCCACGCGAAGAAGAAGTGCCAGCGGCGGCCCATCGCGAGCCACTGGACGTCGGGAAGCGTGATCCATCCGGGGAATGGCCCCGGAGCCCAGATCGGGCCCGCGCCGGTGTACGACGATTCGCCCCAATAGAGCGCCGGATGCGCGTTGAAGATCTGCAGGCCGCTCATGAGAAGCACCGCGATCGCGACCACGTTGATCCAGTGCATCACCCGCACCGCGAGCGAATGGCGCACGTATATACCGCGTTCCATGAATGGCTAACAGCGCTTTGCCGGTAGAATTCCGATTCTGCGCCTCTTCGACCGCGCCGCCTTTCATTCGGTTGCGCGCCCGTGCTTTGTTGGAATCCCTGCTCGTCTCGACCGGCGTCGTCGCCCTCGCGGAGATCGGCGACAAGACCCAGCTGCTCGCCTTCATCCTCGCCGCGCGCTTCCGCAAGCCGGTGCCGATCGTCGCCGGCATCCTGGCCGCGACAATCGTGAATCACGGCCTCGCCGGAGCGCTCGGCGCGTGGATCACCGCCACGGTGAGACCGGAAGTGCTGCGCTGGGTGCTCGGCATCTCGTTCATCGCCATGGCGGCGTGGACCATGATTCCCGATGAGATCGAAGAGGACGAGGCGAAGCTCGCCAAGGGCATGGGCGTCTTCGGCGCGACGCTCGTCACCTTCTTCCTCGCCGAGATGGGCGACAAGACGCAGCTCGCGACGATCGCCCTCGCCGCGCACTACGGCGCGCCGGTGCTGGTGGTGATCGGAACCACGCTGGGGATGCTCATCGCCGACGTGCCGGCGGTGTTCGTGGGCGAGCGGCTCGCGAAGAAGATCCCGATGAAGCTCGTGCACTCGATCGCGGCGGCGATCTTCGCGGCGCTGGGGATCGCGACGCTGCTCGGGGCGGGGAAAAGGCTGGGATTCTAGGATCCAGCCTCGGCGCGCCGGACTACCGGGCGATCGTCTCTCGCCGCTGCAGCATGGCGACGAGCTCGGCGATCCGGCGCGCTCTCGTCTCGGGCCTGATCGCCCTCTGGAGCCGGTAGAGGATCGAGTAGCGGTGCGTGCTCGTCAGCGTCTCGAAGAACGCTTTCGCTTGCGGATTCCCGGCGAGGGCCGCCTGGAAGTCGTCCGGAACGATGGCGGTGCCCGGGGAATCGTAGGCGCGGTCCCAGCGCCCATCGGCCTTGGCCGCCGCAACGGCGTCGACACCCGCGGGGCGCATCGCTCCCGCCGCGATCAATCGCTCCGCATGCTCGCGATTGCGCTTGGACCACGGGCTGCGCTTCTGCCGCGGCGTGAACTTCTGGAGGAAGGACTCCGCATCTTGCCCTCGCTTCTGCGCGTCGATCCAGCCGAAGCAGAGCGCGACCTCCAGCGCTTCGCCGTAGGTGATCGACCGGAGCGGCGAGGCGGCCTTGGCGATGCGCAGCCAGATGCCCCGCTGCGCCGCATGATGAGCTGTGAGCCATGCCTCGAATGCGGCGCGGCCGGCGAAGAGGACGATCGGGTATTCGGATGCGGGAGGCATGCTCGGTCGACAGGGCGTTCTCGCGTGGCACTAGGGGTGTCGCGCCCTACCGACGTGCCCCCTCGGTTACCGAACCCCTCTGGAGTGCTTTTGTGAATGACGTTCGTCGCGTTTCAAAGTCGATGTCACGTTGCTCAGTCTTCATCCTTCCACTTCTTTCGCAGTCCGAATTTACCGAGATGGTCATCCGTTCCCGAGAAAGTGTCGGACCCGCCGTATGCATAGGAAAGCGTCACGAAATCCGGTCCAACCTCCAAAATTTCCACATCGCTTACGTTTGGCAAGGATCCAACGCCGTCAAGGGCATCGGTCTCCATTTGCGTTGGTTCTCGAAGTGAAGTGCGCGCTCTCTTTACGGTGATCGTGTGTCGCTTGTTTTCCATTGCCTAAATCTCCAATGTCGGGATTCGCGCGCCACGATGATGGCATGAGCAAGTAACGACCGAGTTGAGCGGCCGGCCATAATGCCCGTGCCGCGGCCAGACGCGGCCCACGCTGTTCCACCGGGATCTTGACCCGATTCAGTGGACACATGGGCGCAGTTTCAAGCGTTAGCTCGCTCGTAGTCAATGGGGGATCGATAGCCCAACGATGAATGCATGCGCGTGCGGTTGTAATGCTCGATGTAGCGCCGCACCGCGCGATCGAGCTCGCTCGCGCTGCCGAA
Source organism: Burkholderiales bacterium (assembly GCA_025936275.1). Lineage (GTDB taxonomy): Bacteria > Pseudomonadota > Gammaproteobacteria > Burkholderiales > Usitatibacteraceae > Usitatibacter. The sequence goes on along the minus strand of JAICTR010000364.1, from coordinate 596 downwards.
CCTCTGTCCATGGATCGCCTCGGCCTTGAGCGAATGGAAGAAGGATTCGACATGGGCGTTGTCGGTCATGTTCTTGGGACGGTTCATGCTTTGCACGATACCGCTGCCAGCCAAGCGGTCACGATAGAGGTAGCCCCCATACTCACTGCCCCGGTCGGAGTGGAAGACAAGTCCTGGCCGCGGTTTGCGTCTGGCAATCGCTCGACGCAGAGCCGCCACGGTGAGATCGCTGGTTCGCTCCATGCCGAGCTGGTATCCCAGCAACCGACGCGAGTACTGATCGATGACCACGGCCAGGTATCGCCAGGTCCCGGCGGCCTTCAGATAAGTGATGTCGCCGCGCCACACCTGGTCGGGCCCGGTCACCTCGCGCGTGCGAGCCTCGTTGCCGATACCCAAGCGGCAGGTGATCGCTCCGGGTAGCCGCTTGTAGATTCGATTCGCCCTCGCCTTGAGACTGAGTTCGCGCATGATCCTCGCCACACGCTTTCGTCCGACGCGCTCGCCTCTGCGCCTGAGCAATGCATGGATGCGCGGACTGCCATAAACGCCGTTGCTCTCCTCGAAGTGCTCGACGATCTGCTGCTGCAGGCTCT
>JAICTR010000301.1 GCA_025936275.1 Burkholderiales bacterium | reverse complement strand
GATCGCGTTGGACGGGATCTCGCACATCATCACCACCTTGAGGCCGTTCCTGCCGCGCTCGAGGCCGTTCTCCTTGAGGATCGCGAGCACCTTCTCGCCCTCGGAAACCGTGCGCACGAAAGGAATCATGATCTCGACGTTGGTGAGGCCCATGGTGTCGCGCACCTTGCGCATCGCCTCGCACTCGAGCCGGAAGCAATCGCGGAACGACTCGGCGATGTAGCGCGACGCGCCGCGGAAGCCCAGCATCGGATTCTCCTCGTGCGGCTCGTAGCGCGTGCCGCCGATGAGGTTGCGGTACTCGTTGCTCTTGAAGTCGGAGAGCCGCACGATCACCTTCTTCGGCCAGAACGCCGCGGCGATGGTGGCGACGCCTTCGGCGATCTTGTCCACGTAGAAGCGCACCGGGTTCTCATAGCCGCGCGACTGGCGCGCCACCTGCGACTTGAGCTCCGCCGGCAGCGAGGCGAACTCGAGGCACGCCTTCGGATGGATGCCGATGGTGTTGGAGATGATGAATTCCAGCCGCGCGAGGCCCACGCCGTCGTTCGGAAGCTGGCAGAAATCGAACGCGAGCTGCGGGTTGCCGACGTTCATCGCGAGCTTCACCGGGATCTCGGGCATGCGGTCGAGCTTGAGGTCCACCGCCTCGAAGTCCATCTTGCCGGCGTAGATGTAGCCGGTGTCGCCCTCGGCGCAGGAGACCGTCACTTCGGCGGCTTCCTTCAGCATGTCGGTCGCGCTCTCGCAGCCGACCACCGCCGGCACGCCCAGCTCGCGCGCGATGATCGCGGCATGGCAGGTCCTGCCCCCGCGATTGGTGACGATCGCCGAGGCGCGCTTCATCACCGGCTCCCAGTTGGGATCGGTCATGTCGGTGACGAGCACGTCGCCTTCCTGCACGCGGCCGATCTCCGAGACGTTCATGATCACGCGCACGCGCCCCTGGCCGATCTTCGAGCCGATGGCGCGGCCCGAGGCGAGCACCTCGCCGCGCTTGCCGATGCGGTAGCGCGTGAGCGTGTCCTTGCGCTTCTCCTGGCTCTTCACCGTCTCCGGGCGCGCCTGCAGGATGTAGAGCTGGCCGTCGTTGCCGTCCTTGCCCCACTCGATGTCCATGGGGCGGCCGTAGTGCTTCTCGATCGCCACCGCGTAGCGCGCGAGCTCCTCGACCTCGTCGTCCGCGAGCGAGAAGCGGTCGCGCTCGGCGGCCGGCACCTCGACTTCCTTCACCGAGCGCCCGGCGCGCGGATCGGCATCGAACACCAGCTTGATCGCCTTGGCGCCGATCGCGCGGCGCAGGATCGCGGGCTTGCCATTCGCGAGGCAGAGCTTGGAGACGTAGAACTCGTCGGGATTCACCGCGCCCTGCACCACGGTCTCGCCGAGGCCGTAGCTCGAGGTGATGAACACCACCTCGCGAAAGCCGGACTCGGTATCCATGGTGAACATCACGCCCGCGGCGCCGAGGTCGCTTCGCACCATGCGCTGCACGCCCGCGGAGATCGAGACATCGGCGTGGCGAAAACCCTTGTGCACGCGGTAGGCGATGGCGCGGTCGTTGTAGAGGGAGGCGAAGACGCGCTTCACCGCATCCAGCACGTTCTCGATGCCGCGGATGTTGAGGTAGGTCTCCTGCTGCCCGGCGAAGGACGCATCGGGAAGGTCTTCGGCGGTCGCGGAGGAGCGCACCGCGAAGCTCGCCTCGCCCGCGCCGGCCGAGATGCGCTGGTACTCCTCGCGGATCTCGCGCTCCAGCTCGGGTTGCAGGGCGGCCGATTCGACCAGCTCGCGGATCGCGGCGCCCGCCTTCGCGAGCGCACCGACGTCGTCCACGTTCACGCCGGCGAGCGCCTTCTCGATGCGCTCGGCGAGCCGGTTGTGCGCGAGGAAATCCTGGAACGCCTGCGCGGTCGTCGCGAAGCCGCCCGGAACGCGCACGCCGCTCGCCGCGAGCTGGCTGATGAGCTCGCCGAGGGAGGCGTTCTTGCCGCCGACAGTGGCGACATCGGCCATGCGGAGGGATTGCAGCGGGAGGACGCAGCGAGTGGCCATGGTGGGAATCTTTATGGGAGCGCGAAGCCGCCGGAGCTTGCAATTATAGCCAACGGGATATGACAATCTGGCGGCGTCCCCTCCCCGCGGTTTCTCCCCCGCCCAGATCATGGCCCAGCCCAAGCGCGTCTTCTTCGTCTCCGACCGCACCGGCATCACGGTGGAAGCGCTCGGCTCCTCGCTCCTCTCGCAGTTCGCGGAAGTGAACCTGGTGCGCGTCACCATGCCGTTCATCGATTCCATCGACAAGGCGCGCGACGCCGTGGCGCAGGTGAACGAGGCGCATCGCGAGTCGGGCGACCGGCCGCTGGTCTTCTCCTCGATCGTGGACGACAAGGTGCGCGCCGAGATCAACAAGGCCGACGGGCTGGTGCTCGACGTCTTCGAGCGCTTCATCGTGCCCCTCGAGCAGGAGCTGGGCGTGAAGTCGATGCACGCGGTGGGGCGCACGCACAGCGTGGGCAACGCCAAGGATTACAACCACCGCATCGAGGCGATCAACTACACCCTCGCGCACGACGACGGCGTGACGCACCGCGGCCTCGAGGAGGCGGACATCGTGCTGGTGGGGGTTTCGCGCAGCGGCAAGACCCCGACCTGCCTCTACATGGCGATGCAGTTCGGCATCAAGGCGGCGAACTACCCGCTGATTCCCGAGGACCTCGAGGCGAACCGGCTGCCGCCCTCGCTGGCACCGCTCAAGGGCAAGGTGTGGGGGCTCTCGATCACGCCCGACCGGCTGCACCACATCCGCAGCGAGCGCCGGCCCGATTCGCGTTACGCCTCGCTCGAGAACTGCCGCTTCGAGGTGGCCGCCGCGGAGAAGCTCATGCGCCAGGCGCAGATCCCGTTCCTCGATTCCACCACCAAGTCGATCGAGGAGATCGCGACGCACATGCTGCACGAGGCGCACCTGGTGCGCCGCGTCTATTAACGTTCAGAGCTTCAACTGTAGCGGGCGGCCGCCCTGGCCGGCACCGCAAATGTGACGTAGCGCATTTCGCCTCCTCGGCCCGGGCCCGGAAGATGCCGGGCATCGAATCGGCCCCCGAGGATCGGACATGCGCCACCGCCCTATCGCGTTCACGCTCGCCGCCGCGCTCGCGTCGCTCTCGCTTGCCGGCGCGCACGCCGGTGACACCCATTCCTCGTACCTGCGGCCGAAGCAAGCGCCCGCGCCGGACGACAACGCCCTCACGCCCGCCCGCGTGGCGCTCGGCAAGGCGCTGTTCTTCGATCCGCGCCTCTCGGGCTCGAGCTGGATCAGCTGCGCGAGCTGCCACAACCCGTCGCTCGGCTGGTCCGACGGCCTGGGGACCGCGATCGGCGACGGCATGAAGAAGCTCGGCCGCGCCACGCCCACCATCGTGAACGCCGCCTTCAACCCGGTGCAGTTCTGGGACGGCCGCACGCGGACCCTCGAAGCGCAGGCGCTGGGACCGCTCACCGCCGATGCGGAGATGCACGGCTCGATCGCCGACATGAAGCGCAAGCTCGAGGCGATCGCGGGATACCGCGCGATGTTCGATGCGGCGTATCCGGGCGAGGGCATCGGCGGCGAGACGATCGCGAAGGCGATCGCGAGCTTCGAGCGCACGGTGCTCTCCACCGACTCGCCCTTCGACCGCTGGATGCGCGGCGACCGCCACGCGGTGAGCGAGTCGGCGAAGCGCGGCTTCGAGGTGTTTCGCGGCGCCGGCCGGTGCGAGACCTGCCACTCCGGCTACAACTTCACCGACAACGGCTTCCACAACATCGGCGTCAAGAACGAGGGCACACAGGACGTGGGCCGCTTCGCCCAGCGTCCGGTGGCCTCGCTGAAAGGCGCGTTCAAGACCCCGACGCTGCGCGACGTCGCCCTGACGGCGCCCT
>JAICTR010000399.1 GCA_025936275.1 Burkholderiales bacterium | reverse complement strand
TGGATCATCGCGAGGCGCACGAGCGCCTGGGTGCCGGTGAGGTAGATGCGGCCGGAGGCGAGGGTGTACTTGTCCTCCAGCGAGACGGGCAACGCGGACATGCTTTGCTCCTCCGAGACCGGTGCTTTGTGGGCGCCATCGACCGGCTGCGGGATTGTGTCCCTTGCCGGGGTTTGCGCCAATTATATCCGTTGGACCCCGCGCAACCGCCCGATGGTTCCCTCGCGAAAATGGGGTCAGGTTAGTTTTTGAACCTGTCCCCTTTTCCTGGCACCAGATCCGGCAGCTGGAGACAAAAAAGGGACAGGTTCAAAAACTAACCTGACCCCATTTCAGACATTTCAGAAAAGCCGCCCCTGCCCCGCCACCGAGGGCGGCGTGAAGAGCGCCGTGTCGAGCTCGAGGTCCATGCCGTGGGCGCCGAGGCCGAGTCGCTCCTTCGCGATGCGGAAACGGCGGCCGAGGAGCTCGGCCAGGAGGCCGGTGCCCCGCATGCGCGAGCGGAACTCGGGGTCGTTCTCGCGGCCTTCGCGCATCTCACGCACGCGCGACATGACGTGCGCCGCCTTCAAGGGGAAGTTCGCCTCGAGCCACGCCTTGAAGACGTCCTTCACTTCCCAGGGCAGGCGCATGAGCTGCCAGCCCGCCCCTTTCGCGCCCGCCTTCGCCGCCGCCTCGAGGATGGCCTCCATCTCCGCATCGGTGAGGAACGGCACGACGGGAGCGACGTTCACCGTGGTGGGAATGCCCGCGGCGGACAGGCGCTCGATGGCCTTCAGGCGGCGCGCGGGCGCACTGGTGCGCGGCTCCATGCGCCGCGAGATCTCGTTGTCGAGCGTGGTCACTGAAAGCGTGACCGTGACGAGCCGCTCCTTGGCCATCGGCACCAGTAGATCCATGTCGCGCTCCACCAGCGCGGACTTGGTGATGAGGTGCACCGGGTGCTTGGTCTCCCGCATCACCTCGAGGATCGAGCGCGTGATGGCGTACTTGCGCTCGATGGGTTGGTACGCATCGGTGTTCACGCCGATCGCGATGGGCGTGCACTGGTAGCCGGGCTTCGCGAGCTCTTCCCGCAGCAGCTCCGCCGCGTTCACCTTGGCGAAGAGGCGCGTCTCGAAATCGAGGCCGGGGGAAAGTCCGAGGTAGGCGTGGCTCGGGCGCGCGTAGCAGTTGTGGCTCACCACGCCGTTGGCGATGAAGTCGCCGGTGCCGGTCGTGATGTCGTAGAGGCGCATGGCCTTGCCGAGCGGCTCGATTGCCACGACGCGCAGCTTGGCATCGCTCTTGATCGCCTGGCCTTCGAGATCCAGCTTACGGATGATCGCCGGGCGGAAGGAGTGGAAGAAGCGCAGGTGCTCCGGGAGGCCACCGATGAGGCGCACGACGTCCATCGGCTTGCGATCCTGGTGCGGCCGGTGCTCGACGGCGAAGCGGAACCCGAATTCCTGGAGCGAGGTTCGAATCCATCCGATGATTTCGGGATCTGTGTTCGGGATTCGGAAAACGGTCTGGCTGAAGCTGCCCTCCGCATCGAAGATTCCGGCCAGGTACCCGGCGCGCCATTGCCTCGAGGCCTCGTTGGGCCATGCGATCAAATGGCGGATCGCCTCGACCTTCCACCGTGAATTCGCACCGATCGCATTCATTTCCCGGCGCTGCCCCGCCGCCGCCTGGAACCGGAACTCGTTCGTGGCGATGTCCATGTCCAGCAGGTAGTCCTGCGCACGCAGGAGCGCTTCGGCATCGCACAAGGCGAGGCGAAACGATCGGATCCGGTCGAATCGACCATGGGCGCGCTCGTACGAATAGCTCCCGAGGTGCCCGTCTCCCCGAATCATCCCGCACAGATACCCGCGGCGATACTCGTCGGTCTCGCAGACCGCTTCGGCGAAAGCGCCGGTGCCCATGAGCTTGTTCGCGGTCGTGAGGAACGGCCGTTGCCTCGGTCCCTGCTCGGCGCCGATGACATGTTTCCAGCCGCGATTGCTGAGGAAGCGGTGATCCGCGCTCGCGACGAGCTGCGTGCCGTCCTCGAGTGTGATGCGGAATGCCGGCTTGATCGAGCTCCAATGGTCGAGCACGCGAGTCTTCGTGTACCGGCGGTACTTCCCGGCGACCCTGGTCCCGTAAATCTCGTCCCCGGCCCGCAATTCCGACAGTGCACGGATGCTCCCGTCTGCCATGAGGATCGGCGTATCGCCCGCCGCGCAATAAGTGCAAGCATGCTCGCATCCCCGATACGGATTGATCGATTGCGTGAATCCCACATCAGGAGAGTCGTTGCGCGAGATGATGCTCTTCGCGCGCTCCTCGGTGACGATCGTCTTCGGGCGGTTCGCGTCGTCGTCGGCCTCCTGGAACCAGCCGTCGTCGGAGGCTTCGCGCGACCAGGCCTCGAAGCGGCCTTCGAGGTTGATGGTGGCGCCGCGCCCCTTCGCGGGCGCGCCATGGGTGCCGGTGGTCGTCTTGAGGGGCATCGCACCAGTGTAGCGATGCGCGGCCCGAATGAACGCTTCCGATGCAAATTGTGGATATGTCTCCGGGCGCCGATTCCCGCGCGGAGTTAAGCTTGCGAGCTTCGCCACCCTGGAGACGCCCATGAAGATCGCCGCCTCGATGATCGACCTCGTCGGCAATACGCCGCTCGTCCGCATCAACCGCGTGGCCGCCGGCTGCAAGGCGCAGATCCTCGCCAAGCTCGAGTTCTTCGCGCCCGGCGCGAGCGTCAAGGACCGGATCGGCGTGGCCATGATCGAAGCCGCGGAAAAGGCGGGCCAGATCGGGCCGGACTCGGTGATCGTGGAACCCACCAGCGGCAACACCGGCATCGCGCTCGCGTGGGTGTGCGCGGTGAAGGGCTACGAATGCGAGATGTACATGCCG
>JAICTR010000443.1 GCA_025936275.1 Burkholderiales bacterium | reverse complement strand
CGCGCCGGCCCGCTTCAGCACGCCCGCGAGCGCGTCGGCCGTGGCGCCGGTCGTGAGCACATCATCGACGATCGCGACATCCAGTCCATCGACCGGGCGCGTGCAACGGAAGGCGCCGCGCAGGTTCTCGCGCCGTTCGCGCCGGCCGAGGCGCGCCTGCGCCGCCGTGTCGCGCCGCCGTGCGAGGAGATGCGCATCGGTTCGCACGGGGATGCAGCGGCCGATCTCGCGCGCGAGCTCCAGCGCCTGGTTGAATCCACGCTCGCGCAATCGCTCGCGGGAAAGCGGGGGGACTGCGAGCAGGTCGGGTCGGGGCTCGGTCGCGACGCGCTCGGCGAGTGCACGCCCGAGCCAGCGGCCCACGGCGAGGTCGCCGCCGTACTTGAAGCGATGCACGAGGCGATCGAGCGGGAAGCGGTATTCGAAGCGCGTCACGGCGGCGTCGAAGGTGAAGCGCTCGCGGCGGCAAGCGGGGCATGCGACGCCGCACGCGGCGAGCGGCAGCGCGCAATGGGGGCACGCCGCCATGCGCGATTCGATCGCGCAAAGGCAAGCAACGCATAGCGGAGCGCGATCGGCGTGCGCGAGGCACAGCACGCAGTCCTGCGACCAGAGACGCAGCCCACGGGATGCGCGGAAAGCAGGCATCTGCAAGGCCAGGCCCGGCAGCAAACTTGACATGAATCGATTCGGCACGAAAAATCAGGGTGTTACCGGAGGACTCCTTGGACACAGCCGTCATTCGCTTCCCGGCCGCCGCACCCGCCGACGCCCGCTTCGAGCCGCTTCGCGAAGAGGCGCTCGCGCTCTACGCCCTGCCCTTCAACGAGCTTCTCCATCGCGCGCAGACCGTGCATCGGGAAAATTTCGATGCGCGCCGTGTGCAGCGCTCGACGCTGCTCTCGATCAAGACCGGGGGATGCCCCGAGGACTGCGGGTATTGCCCGCAGGCGGCACGCTATCACACGGGTGTCGAAAGCGAGGCGCTGCTCGACGTTGCCGAGGTGGTCGAGGCGGCGCGCGCGGCGAAGGCGCACGGCGCGACGCGCTTCTGCATGGGCGCCGCGTGGCGCGGGCCGAAGCAGCGCGACCTCGCGCCGGTGCTGGAGATGGTGCGCGAGGTGAAGGCGCTCGGGCTCGAGGCGTGCTGCACGCTGGGGATGCTGCGCGACGGCCAGGCGGAGCAGCTTCGCGACGCCGGCCTCGACTACTACAACCACAACCTCGACACGGCGCCCGAGCTCTATGGCGACGTGATCACCACGCGCGCCTATGAGGACCGCCTCGCGACGCTCGAGCGCGTGCGCGGCGCGGGGCTCAAGGTCTGCTGCGGCGGCATCGTGGGGCTGGGCGAGACGCGCGAAGGCCGCGCGGGACTCCTCGCGCAGCTCGCATGCCTCGATCCGCAGCCGGAGTCGGTGCCGATCAACGACCTGGTGCAGGTGGAAGGCACGCCGCTGCACGGCACCGGGAAGCTCCCGTGGGTCGAGTTCGTGCGCACCATCGCCGTGGCGCGAATCCTGATGCCGCGCAGCGTGGTGCGCCTTTCCGCGGGACGAAGCGCCATGAGCGAGGCGGTGCAGGCGCTGTGCTTCCTCGCCGGCGCGAACTCGATCTTCTACGGCGAGAAGCTGCTCACCACCGGAAATCCCGACGTCGCGCGCGACGACGCGCTCTTCGCCGCACTCGGGCTGCAGCCCGGCTGACGCGTTTTCGTGGATACGCTCGCCGAACGGGTCGACGCGGGCCTCGCCGCGCTCGATCGCGAGACGCTTCGCCGCCGCCGCCGCATCCTCGATTCCCCGCAAGGCGCACGCGCGCGCGTGGACGGACGCGACGTCGCGAACTTCTCGAGCAACGATTATCTCGGGCTCGCCGCCGATCCGCGGCTCGTCGCCGCGGCGCACCGCGCGCTCGACGAGTTCGGGGTCGGAGCAGGCGCCTCGCCGCTGGTGAGCGGGCACCTGCGCGCGCACGAGGAAGCGGAGCGGCGCTTCGCGAGCTTTTGCGGCCTGCCGCGCGCGATTCTCTTTCCCAGCGGCTATGCCGCGAACCTCGGCATCCTCACGGTGCTCGGAGGCACCGATGCCGAGGTGTTCGGCGACCGGCTGAACCATGCCTGCCTGCACGACGGCGCGCGGCTTTCGCGATCGACCTACACGCGCTACGCGCACCTCGATCCCGACGCGCTGGCGCGGGCGCTATCCGCCTCGCGCGCAGCGGTGCGCATCGTCGCGACCGACGCGGTGTTCAGCATGGATGGCGACATCGCGCCGCTTCCCGAGCTCCTCGCGCTCTGCGAGCGGCATGATGCGTGGCTGGTGGTGGACGACGCCCACGGCATCGGCGTAGTCGGCGCGCGCGGCCGCGGCTCGCTCGAGCATTTCGCGCTCGCCTCGCCGCGCATCGTGTACATGGCGACGCTCGGCAAGG
>JAICTR010000372.1 GCA_025936275.1 Burkholderiales bacterium | reverse complement strand
CCTCACGCTCTCGATGGGCTACATCGGGCTGCCGCGCCGGCTCGCGGAGTTCATCGCGGGACTCGGGCTGTCCCAGCTGGGGCTCCTCTTCTGGGTGATGGTGTTCTACATCGTGCTGGGCTGCTTCCTCGACGGCATCTCCATGGTGGTGCTCACCATGGGCGTGATCCTGCCGACCATCCAGAAGGCCGGCATCGACCTGGTGTGGTTCGGCATCTTCGTGGTGCTGGTGGTGGAGATGGCGCAGATCACGCCGCCGGTGGGATTCAACCTCTTCGTGCTGCAGGGGATGACGAAGCGCGAGATCACCTGGATCGCGCGCGTGTCGATGCCGCTTTTCTTCCTGATGGTCGTCGCGGTCGCGCTGATCTTCTTCTTTCCGGGGCTCGTCACCTGGCTTCCGGCGCACATGAGGTAGCGCGATGTGCCTGATCGTGATCGCGTGGCGCGCGCGCCCGGACCTGCCGTTGCTGGTCGCGGCGAATCGCGACGAGTGGCGCGACCGTCCCGCGGAGCCCGCGCACTGGTGGCCCGATGCGCCGTCGATCCTCGCTGGCCGCGACCTCGAGGCGCGCGGCACTTGGATGGGCGTCACGCGCGAGGGACGATTCGCGGCGGTGACCAACTTCCGCGATCCTTCGGATCGGCGCTCGACGGCGCGCTCGCGCGGCGGCCTCGTCACGGAGTTCCTCGTGTCGAGCGAGTCCCCGGAGCGCTACCTCGCGAGGGTGGCGGACGAAGCGGGCGCGTACAACGGCTTCAACCTCATCGTGGGCGACGGCGCGAGCCTCTGGTATTTCGGAAGCCGCGAAGGCACGGCACGCGCCATCTCGCCGGGCGTGCACGGACTTTCCAACCACGTGCTCGACGAGCCGTGGCCCAAGGTGATCCGTGGGCGCCAGGCGATGGAGCGTGCGCTCGCGGACGACGATCCCTTCCCTTCGCTCTTCACGCTGCTGGGCGATCCCCTGGGCGTGCCCGACGCGGAGTTGCCGCGCACCGGCGTGGCACTCGAATGGGAGCGGCGCCTCGCCGCGCCGCTCATCACCGGCGCCGACTACGGCACGCGCGCCTCCACCGTGGTCTCGTTCTCGAACGATCGCGAGGTCCGCTTCGAGGAGCGCACCCTCGCCGCCGACGGCTCCGTCTCGCACCGCGAGACCTTCCGTTTCTAAATCGGGGACAGACCCCGATTTCCGCATGCAGGAATCGCACGCGCTCTCGGGAGTCGTTCCGGCAAAGGGGAATCGGGGTCTGTCCCCGATTTATCTGGCGATCGATCAGGGGACGCATGCGAGCCGCGCGGTGGTGCTCGACGGCGAGGGACGCGTGCTGTCGCAGGCGGAGCGGCGCCTCGCGCTGGCGAAGCCGGCGCCCGATCGCGCGGAGCAGGACGGCGAAGAGATGGTCGCCTCGATCTTCGATGCGGCGCGCGAGGCGCTGGCGGCGCTCGGCGAGCGCAAGCGCGGCGTCGCCGCCGCGGGGCTCGCGAGCCAGCGCTCGAGCTGCGCGTGCTGGGATCGGCGCAGCGGCCGGGCGCTCGCACCGATCTTCTCCTGGCAGGACCGGCGCGCGCACGAGTGGCTACGGCGCTTCGAGGCGCGCGGCGAGGAGATCCACCGCAAGACCGGGCTCTTCCTCTCCGCGCACTACGGCGCGAGCAAGCTGCGCTGGGCGCTGGACCACATTCCGGCGGTGCGCGAAGCACGGGACGACGGCACGCTCGCATGGGGCCCGCAGGCGAGCTTCCTCGTCTTTCGCATGACGGCCGAGCGTGCGCTCGTCGCCGATCCGCAATGCGCCGCACGCACCCAGCTCTGGAACCTGCATTCGCGCGATTGGGATGGCGAGCTCCTCGATCTCTTCGGATTGCCCGCGGGCTTCCTACCGATGACCGCGCGCACTTGCCAACCCTTCGGCACGTTCGAGGTCGAGGGCATCGCGATGCCGCTCGTCGCGGTGAACGGCGACCAATCGGCCGCCGTGTTCGCCTTCGGCGCGCCCGAGGAGGACTCCGCGTACATCAACATCGGCACCAGCGCCTTCGTGCAGCGCATCGTGGCGCGCACGCCGCCCTACCTGCCGCGCCAGCTCACCGGCATCGTGCTGGATGACGGCACGCACACGGTGTATTCCCTCGAAGGCAACGTGAACGGCGCGGCGAGTGCGCTCGATTGGCTGCGGCGCGAGATCGGCATCGACGACGTCGAGGCGCACTTGCCCGGCTGGCTCGCGCGCGCCGAGGCGCCGCCGCTCTTCCTCAACGGCATCGCCGGCCTCGGCGGCCCCTTCTGGAAGGCGGATTTCGCCTCGCGCTTCGTCGGTGACGGCGAGCCGTGGCAGAAGGCGGTCGCCGTCGTCGAGAGCATCGCGTTCCTCCTGCAGGCGAACATCGAGGAGATGGACCGGCACGTGGCGAGCGCGAAGCGCATTCGCGTGAGCGGCGGCGTCTCGCGGCTCGATGGCCTCTGCCGGCGCCTCGCTTCGCTGAGCGGCCTTCCCGTGCATCGCCGCGACGATCCAGAGGCCACGGCGCGTGGGATCGGGTATCTCGCAGCCGGTTGCCCCTCCCGGTGGAATGCGGATGCGGCGGAGGAAGTGTTCGAGCCGGAAGCGGATGAAGGCTTGCGCGAACGCTACGAACGATGGCGAGCGATCATGAGGGAGGAGACGGGGATATAAGCGACCCTCTCCCCGGCCCTCTCCCAAGGGAGAGGGAGCGCCTTAGCGACCTCTCCCCGACCTTCTTATTTTGCTGCCTTAGCCCTTGCCACTTCCTCGGCGAGCTCCTTGCCGCTCTTGTAGTGCGGCACGCGGAAGACGAGGCGCTTCACGCGCTGCACCAGCGCGTTCGAGCCGTTCACCTCGGTGTCCCAGTAGTGGTGCGCGAGCTTGAGGTTCCTCGGCACGTCGAGCAGGAACGCGTCGTGCGAGCCCTTGCCGCCGAAGATGTAGAGCTTGCCGTCGTAGATCTCGAACTGGTCGGCATCGCCGCCCCAGGGAATGCCGTACACCAGCCCGTTCGCGCAGTAGCCCCCGAACTGCGGGATGTACTTCGTGGGGGAGGCGTCGAACATCGCCTTGTGCTCGGGCGTGGCGAAGCGGAACGTGACTTCCTTGTACACCGTCTTGATCTGCGGTGACCCGGGCTG
>JAICTR010000005.1 GCA_025936275.1 Burkholderiales bacterium | reverse complement strand
GATCCGTTTCGTCGTGAAGCCCTTCACGCGCTCCTCGTCGGGAAGGGACGAGACGAACGCCGCGAGCTCGTGGTCGAGGAACGGCACGCGCGATTAGATCGACGCCGCCATCGTCATGCGATCGCCGCGCTCGAGGAGGTTGTCCGGAAGCCAGCTCGTCTGGTCGGCGTAGAGGATGCGGCGCAGGCGGCTCGCGCCCGGGTCGGCATCGAACGGCGGCACGAACCCGCCGAAGGCGTGCCCGTTCACGCGCAGCGTCGTGAGGCTCGCGCGCTCCGCGTTGCTGCACGCGCCGAACCAGCGCGGGTAGCGCTCGGTCCAGTCCTCGAGGTTGAGGTTCGCGATCGCGGTCTTCGCGCGCCGGAAGCCGTAGGGCAGCGACTGCACCAGCGGCTGCACCAGCTTGTGGCGGATGGTGCCGGGGACGAGCGACTGGTACACGCCCGCGAAGCGCTCGAAGACGTGCTTGGGATAGCCGCCGAGGACCTCGTCGCTCCCCTCGCCCGTGAGCACCATCTTCACGCTCTTCGAGGCTTCCTTCGCCAGCATGTAGATGGGAATGTCGGAAGGCTCGGTCACCGGCGCATCGCGGAAGGCGACCAGCTTCGGCAGGTGCTCGACCAGGTGGTCGGGATCGACCACCAGCTCGTGGTGGTCGGTGCCGAAGTGCTTCGCCACGACGCCCGCGTAGCCGAGCTCGCTGTACGCGCTCTCCGCGCCGCCGAATCCGACCGAGAAGGTCTTCACCTTCGCGTTGTGCCGCGTCATCAGCGCGACGATGGTCGAGGAGTCGAGTCCGCCCGAGAGGAACGCGCCGAACGGCACGTCGCTCACCATCTCCATCTCGACCGATTCATCGAGCTTGCGGAGGAATTCCGCGACGAATTCTCCCTCTCCCCCGGGGTCCCCAACTTGTTGGGGCGATCCAATGGCAGAGGGCCGGGCAGAGGCTGATTTGTCCGGAGCCTCCCAATACCTTCTCTGCGCGAACCGTCCATTGCTCCAGCTCGCGCACGTCCCCGGCGCCAGTTTCCGAATCCCGTGCAGCAGCGTCTTCGGCCCGGGCACGTAGCGGAACGCGAGGTAATCCCACACCGCCGATTCGTCCACGGCGGGCCGCGTGCCCGGCAGCGCGAGCAGCGCCTTGATCTCGGAAGCGAAGTAGAGCGCGCGCGCATCCTCGCGCACGAAGAGCGGCTTCTCGCCGAAGCGGTCGCGCGCCATGAAGAGCTTCGCCGCGCGCGCATCCCAGATCGCGAACGCGAACATGCCGCGCAGGCGTTCGACGCAGGCCTCGCCCCACTCGCGGTAGGCGTGCAGCAGCACCTCGGTGTCGCTGTCGCGCGCGAAGCGGTGGCCGCGCCCTTCGAGCTCGGCGCGCAGCGTGCGGAAGTTGTAGATCTCGCCGTTGAAGGTGAGCGTGAGGCCCGCCTCGGCGTCGCGCATCGGCTGCGCGGCGCCCTCGGGATCGATGATCGCGAGCCGCCGGTGCCCGAGATACACGCGCGCGCCCTCGGGCGCCTCGATCTCGGCGATGCCATGCCCGTCGGGCCCGCGGTGCGCGATCGCCCCGAGCATGCGCTCGAGCGTGCCGCGGTCGAACCCCGCGTCGCGCGTGACCACCGCCCCGGCGATGCCGCACATGGCCTAGTCCTTCCGCCCGGCGACCTTCGCCGGGACCGGCGCGCGCGGCGTCTCGCGATGCCCCGCGAGCGGCAGCGCCGCGTGCGTCGCACCCGCCATCACGGTGCCGCCGCAGAGCGCCGCGTAGCGCGCCGCGAATTCATCCGCCAGCCGATCGATGGAGAATGCCGCGCGGATGCGCCGGCGGCACGCGCGGCTCATCCACGAAATGCGCTCGCGATCGCCGGAGAGCACCGCGAGCGCCTCGGCGATCGCCTTGCCGTCGCGCGGCGGCACGACGAGGCCGTGGATGCCGTCGGACATCACGTCGGGAATCGCGCCCACCGGGGTCGCGATCACCGGAACGCCCGCCGCCATCGACTCCAGCAGCGCATAGGGCAAGCCCTCGCTGTAGCTCGGCAGGAGCATCGCGTGCGCGCCTTCGAAGAGCCGCAGCTTGTCGGCGCCGAACACGGGGCCGGTGAAGGTGACGCGCGTCGCGATGCCGAGCGCGTGCGCGTAGCGCTTGAGCCGCCCCTCCTCGGGTCCGCCGCCCGCGACGACGAGGCGCGCGTCGACGCCCAGCTCGTGCGCGAGGCGCACGCCCTGCAGCGCCTCGTAGAGGCCCTTCTCGCGCGCGAGGCGGCCGATGTACACGAGCTGCAGCGGCACATCCTCGGGGCAGGCGACCACCGGCAGCAGGCTGAAGGGCCGGCAGTCGATGCCGTTCGGCAGCATCACGACCTCGCGGCCCGGCAGGAACTCGCGATACGCCTCGAGCTCGCAACGCGCGAGCACCACCAGCAGGTCGGGCAGCGCGAGCGACCAATGCAGGAAGCGCGTGAGCGCGGGACGCCCGGCGAAGAAGCGCCGCGGGAGCGCGCCGCCATGCACCTGGTAGACGACGCGCGCGCCGAGCGCCTTGGCGACCAGCAGGTACGCGATGTCGCGCCAGTACGCGCGGCGATTGAGCGACGTGTTGATGTGCACGATCGCGGCGTGGCGGAAGACGATCGCCGCGGCGAGCGCGAAAGGGCTCAGCAGCAGGCGCAAGAGGCGCGCGATCGCTCCTTCGTGCCGGCCCTCGCTCCCGACCTGGAAATGCGCCAGCTCGTAGTCGTCGCCGAGCGAGGACTCCATGAGCAGGTTGAGATGCGTGGACACTCCGCTCATCGCGGCGCGGTGGGGACCGAGGATGAGCACGACGGGGCGATTCATGAGATCTCCTGGAGCCGGCGGGCGGCGAGGGGAACGCGTTGCTTGCCGCGCGGCACGCCGAGCGCGCTGTAGACCTGCTCGAGGCGCTCCATGGCGCGCTCGAGGGTATGGCGCTCGGCGATGGTGGCGCGCGCCGCGTGCCCGAGGCGCGCGGCGTGCGCGGGATCGGCGAGGAGCGCGGCGAGCGCCGCGGCAAGGCGCTCGGGCGCCGCGGGCGGCACGAGGAGGCCGCTCACCCCGTCCTCGATCAGGTCCGGAATGCCGCCCACGCGCGTCGCGACCACCGCGCACCCGGCGGCCATCGCCTCGAGCACGCTCATCGGCAGCGCCTCGGCGTGCGACGGCAGCACGAAGATCGCGGCGCGCGCGAGGAGCGCATCGCGCTCGCGAGGCCCGATCCAGCCGTGCAACGTGACGCGCTCGCCGAGGCCGCGCGCACGCGCCTCGCGCCGCAGCGCCTCGAGGTCGCCCTCGCCCGCGCATTCGATGCGCAGCCCCGGCTCGCGCGCGGCGATCGATGCGGCCGCGTCGAGAAGATCGAGCAGCCCCTTCTGCGCGGTGCAGCGCCCGGCGAACGCGATGAGGCCCGGCTCGCGCGTCGCGGGAAGGGGCGCGGGGGGAAGGACCACGGCATTGGGAACCACGACGATGCGCGGGTTCGAGGTCGCCTGGTGCATCCACGCCGCCCAGCGCTCGGAAAGGACCACGATCGCCGTGGCGCGATCGAGGAAGAAGCGCACCACGCGGCGCGTCACGGGGCCGCTCTCGTCGCGCAGGAACCGCGCGAAGCCGCCGCCGTGCAAATGGAACACCACCGGCCAGCCCGCGAGGAGCGCGAGCGCCATGAAGAGGCACTTGCGCCGGAAGCTCCAGCGCGAGGCCGCATGCACGTGCAGCACGCCGCGGCCGCGATGCCCGGCGAGCGCGAGGCACGCCAGCAGCGCCTGCCACGCGACCGAGAGCTTGCCGGAGCGAGATCCCTCGCGATGGGTGACGACGTATTCCACCGGCCAGCGATCGAAGAGTCCCGCCGCGCGCCACGACGCGATCACCGCGGAGATGCCGCCGCGGGTGCGCGGGTCGGTGCCCAGCATGACGATATGGGAAGGATCGCGCGCGGCCATGGTCAGGCGGTGAGGTGGGCGTGCAGCTCGCGGCGCAGGTCCAGGTGCTGCACGAGCATGCGCGCCTTGCCGCGCGGCGTGCGCTCGATGTGCGGCACGCGCGCGACGGCCACGCGGCAGCCGCCCTGCAGCTTCTCTTCCACCGCGCGCGCGATGCGCCGCGCGACGCGCGGATCGAGCCGCTCGGCGGAAACGACGTGCAGCCGCACCTCGCCCGCACGCTCCTGCTCGTATTGGATCGCCTCGAGCGCGCAAAGCTCCGGGAAATGCGCCGTTCCGAGGGTGGTGATCGAGACCAGACGCCCGTCGGCGCAGCACACGAACTCCTGCAGCCGGCCGGCGATGCGCTCGAGCACGCGATGGCCCGGAAGGCGCGGGTCCTCGCGCTCGCCCAGCATCGCGAGGTCGCCGGTCCGATAGCGCACGAACGGCATCACGCGGTTGTCGAAGCTCGTGCCCACCACGTAGCCGAGCCTGCCCGGCTCGCTGATCGGGCGATCCTGCGCGTCGACCAGCTCCAGCCAGCCGTACTGGGGCCAGAAGAAATAGCGCTCGTCGCCGGGCTGCGTGCCCGCCATCAGCGCGCGCTCCGAATGTCCGTAGTGCGCGACCACCGGGCAGCCGAACACGCGCCGGAACTTCTCCACCTGGAAGCCGTACGCGTTCTCGGAGAAGAGCATCACGCCCTTCAGGTTGCGCGTGAACTGCGGCAGCGGATGGGTCTCGAGCCACGTGGCGAGCGGATAGAGCGCCGAGGGGAATGCCTCGATGTACGTGGGCCGCCATTGCGCGAGCACGCGCGCGTGGGCGCGCATGAAGCGGTGCTCCATGTGGTCGCACGAGAGCATCAGGTGGCGGCGGATCGGCTCGTAGGCCCACAGCGGCTCGCCGCGCTCGGCCCCGGCGATGCTGCGCCCGCGAAGCGCCAGCACCACGTCGCCATCGTCCGCGCCGACGCGCGCGCGGAAGTCGTCGACGAAGGCGTGCTCCTTCGGGCGCGTCACGTGCTTCTGCAGGAAGAAGCGCATCGGCGTGCTGGTCGAGCCGCCGGTGAAGGTCGCGAGCGCCGCGGAGCGCGGCATGCCGCGCGAGAGGTACGCATCGGGCGCGTGCTTGATGTGCAGCTTGTCGGTGATCGGAAGCTGCGCGAGCACCGCCTGCGGATCGGAAAGCTGCGCGAGGAGATGGCGCCACGGACGGTACGCGGGCACGGTTTCCAGCGTCCAGGCGAGCGTCTCGGCGAGCTTCGCGCTCGCATAGGCTTCGGCGCGCGATGCCTCGCGCGTCGCGGCGATCGCGCGGCGGAAATCGTCGTAGGCGGCGCCGAGCCGCACGCGCTTGGGCAGGCGCGCGTACGCCGCGCCCGCCGCCGTGCGCAGCCACCCCGGCCCGCGCAGGTATTTCCCCAGCAGCGGATGGAGCAGGTCCTCGACGGCGAGGCCGGTGGCGCTCATGGCGATCTCAGGGCGCGAAGCGCGGGCGGCGCACGAAGAGGTCGGTGACGCCGAGCGCTCCCGCGCGGTTGATGGTGTGCATGCCGAGCACGCCCTCGCCCGGCGCGGGCGCGATGCGCCGCACTTCCTCCTCGGCGTAGTCGCCCTCGTCCAGGCGCGTCACGCGGTTCAACGCGATCGCCGCGCCGTAGATCGGCGTGCAGACCTGCGCCGGCCGGTGCAGCGCGCCGCCGGAGACGAAGAGCCGGCCCGCGGGACGCGCGCCGCGCACGTCGGATTTCACCGGGTTGCGGCGATGCGGCTTCCAGTCGCCCAGGAGGCGCTCGGCGTGGAAGAGGTGCAGCTCGTCGTTCACCTCGCCGCCGTCCGCGCCCATGGCGAGGAACATCCACCAGCGATCGCCCGTGCGATGGAACGTCGCGTCCGCCGCCCACACGTCGCGCAGCAGCGTGCGCTCGAGCTTCCAGCGGTGCGGGAACTCGATGCAGCGGTACACCTCGACGGTGCGCTGCTGCGCGCTCTCCGGAATCATGTACAGCGCGCCGCCCTCCTCGATGAGGAACGGATACGAGAGGTGGTAGTCGCGCTCGAGCACGCGCACCGGCCGCGAGACGTTGCCCGCGCGGTCCACCTCCACCGCGCTGATGTGCGCCTTGCCGGCCGCGAACGGCAGCTCCTCGAAGAAGATGTAGTGGCGCCCGTTCGCCTCGATCGGGAAGGGATCGGCCCAGAAGCGGTCGCGCGGCGGCACCAGGCGATGGAAGCCCGCGAGCGAGCCGCTCCACGGCTCGACATCGGCGAAGCGCCACGCGAGCTGCCATTGCCCGACGGAAAGCTGGTGCTCGGCGGTGCGCCGCGCGACGCGCGCGGCGAGCCGCGCGAGCGAGCCCGCGAGCGCGGTGCCGCGCGGATAGGACTGCGGCGCGAGCGGCTGCGCGGGGAACGTCGCCTGGTCGAGCCACGGCGCGCCGAACGCGTGCAGGTCGCGGAGCGTCCGCGCGAGGAATTCCGCGCTCTTGGCGAGCAATCCTTCGCGGGTGCGCGCGAGCGAGAACGCGATGGTGCGCGACCACGAGGGGGAAGCGATGCGGTCGGCCTCGCCGGGACGGCGGATGCGGATCCCGGAGGCGGTGACCGCCGCCGCATCGATCACCTCTTGCACCGCGGCGAGCGCCTCGCGCGTGGCGTGCGACTCGCCGAAGCAGTAGCGCCAGGTGCCGAAGCGCGCGATGCCGTCGAGCGCCGCCTCGTCGATGTCGCCCATCACGAACGCGACGTCGATGCCGCCATGGCGGGCGCGATGCTCGGCGTGCAGCGCCTCGCGCGGCGCGCCGGGCGCGTAGCCGAGGCGCCGCTCCGGCGCCACCAGCAGCGCGACGTCGCCCTCGGCCCACGCGTCGCGCGAGGCGAAGAGCCAGCGGTCGAGCGAGCGGTAGGTGCGCCACGCGAGCGGCTCGGCGATCGCGGGCGGCCCGTGGCGCGCCTCGATCGCGACGAAGGCGAGCTCCGCGAAATCGGATGCCGCCACCTTCGCGAGCGCCTCCACCAGCCAGCGCGGCTGGCGGGCGCGATCCGCGAACACGCCGACGCGCAGCTTCGCGCGGCCGGTGCGCGGTTGCGCGAAGACCCGGACGTTGGCGGCGGAGCCGGGGACCGGGGCTAGAGACGCCACACGCGCACCCCTTCGCGACGGAACGCGGCGGGATCGAGCGCGGGCTTCACCTGCACGAGGCAACCCTGGCGGACGATCTTCTCCAGGTATTCGGCGCTCGGCCGGGCGAGGAAGTCCTGGTGGGCGACCGCGAGGATGGCGCAGTCGGCGGCCGGGAGCTCGTCCCACGAGCGCAGGCGGATGCCGTACTCGTGGAGCGCCTCGTCCGGATCGGCCTCGGGGTCGTGCACGAAGCATTCGCAGCCGTACTCCTCGAGCTCGCGGATCATGCCGACCACCTTGGTGTTGCGGATGTCCTTGCAGTTCTCCTTGAACGTGAGGCCGAGGATGTTCACCTTGGCGCCGAGGATGTTGCGGCCCTGGTGGATCATCTGCTGCACGGCCTTCCTCGCGATCCACGGCCCCATGTCGTCGTTGATGCGGCGCCCGGCGAGGATCACCTCGGGGTGGTAGCCCGCGAGCTCGGCCTTGTACGTGAGGTAGTAGGGATCGACGCCGATGCAGTGGCCGCCGACCAGGCCCGGGCGGAACGGCAGGAAGTTCCACTTGGTGCCCGCCGCCATCAGCACCTCGGTGGTGTCGATGCCGAGCCGGTCGAAGATGATCGCGAGCTCGTTCACGAAGGCGATGTTCAAGTCGCGCTGCGTGTTCTCGATCACCTTGGCGGCTTCGGCCACCTTGATCGAGGAGGCGCGATACACGCCCGCCTTCACCACCGAGGCGTAGAGGTCGGCCACCTTCTCGAGGGTCGCGGCGTCATCGCCGGAGACCACCTTCATGATCTTGGAGAAGCAGTGCTCCTTGTCGCCCGGGTTGATGCGCTCCGGGGAGTAGCCGACGTGGAAATCCTGCTTCCAGCGCATCCCCGAGGCGCGCTCGAGGATCGGCACGCACACCTCTTCGGTGGTGCCCGGGTACACGGTCGATTCGTAGATCACCGTCGCGCCCGCCTTGAGGTTCTGGCCGACGATGCGCGAGGCCGACTCGAGCGGCGTGAAGTCCGGCTGGCGCGCGTCGTTCACGGGCGTCGGCACGGCGACGATCACGAAGTCCGCCTTGCGGATGTGCTCCGGCTCGTCGGTCACCATCAGGTGCTGCGCGGCGCGCAGCTCCTCGGCGCTCACCTCGCCGGTGGCGTCGTGGAACTGCTTCAGGCGCC
Source organism: Burkholderiales bacterium (assembly GCA_025936275.1). Taxonomy (GTDB): domain Bacteria; phylum Pseudomonadota; class Gammaproteobacteria; order Burkholderiales; family Usitatibacteraceae; genus Usitatibacter. Next base: position 12,082 of record JAICTR010000005.1, on the reverse strand, counting down.
AGACCTTCTTGGACGAGAGGTCGTAGCCGATGGTGCCGCGGCGCTTGCCGAACTCGACCGCCACCGGCAGGCCCACGTAGCCGAGGCCCACCACGGCGACGGTGGGAAGCGACTGCGCCGTGCCGGCCTGGGCATGCTCCGGCGGTTCGGCGAGCGGCAATTGCGGGTCGAGAACGGGCACATCGGGCATCGCGGTCCTCCGTCAATCGAGTGCGGGAAAGGGATGCCCCATTCTCTCGGGGGAGTTTGAAATGGCTGCCGGCACCCGGCCGTCCGAAAGAACCATGCCCTCCCCCACTTTTGTGACAGGACGCAGCCGCGCGATGTACCAATCGAGCGCCTCCTCCAGGCCTTCGCGGATGCGGTGTGTAGGACGGAATCCCAGCAGGCGCTGCGCCTTGGCGATGTCGGCGCGCGAATAGCGCACGTCCCCGGCGCGGAAATCGCGGTAGATCGGCGCGACCGGTTTGAAGCCGGGGTCGCGCGCGGCGAGGAGCTCCGCGAGGAGCGCGTGCAGCTCGTTCAGGGTCGTCTGCTCGCCGATCGCGACGTTGTAGACCTGGTCCACGGCCTGCGGGTCCTCGGCGAGGGCCGCGAGCAGGTTCGCCTGCACCACGTTGTCGATGTAGCAGAAGTCGCGCGCCGTCTCGCCGTCGCCGTTCACGAACACCGCCTCGCCGCGCAGCATCGCCGCGATCCACTTCGGGATCACGGCCGCGTACGCGCCGTCCGGGTCCTGGCGCGGGCCGAACACGTTGAAGTAGCGAAGGCCCACCGTCTGCAGCCCATAGCAGCGCCCGAAGGTATCGGCATAGATCTCGTTCATGTGCTTGCCCGCGCCGTAGGGCGAGAGCGGGCGGCCGATTTTCTCCTCCACCTTGGGAAGCCCCGGCCAGTCGCCGTAGGCCGCGCTCGAGGCGGCGTAGACGAAGCGCGCCACCTGGGCGTCGCGCGCCGCCACCAGCATGTGCAGGAAGCCGGTCACGTTGGTGTCGTGGCTCGTCACCGGATCGTCGATCGAGCGCGGCACGCTTCCCAGCGCCGCCTCGTGCAGCACGACGTCCACGCCCTCGCATGCCTTCTTGCAGGTCTCGAGCGAGCGGATGTCGCCCTCGATGAAGCGGAAATTCTTCCACGCCGCCTCGCCCAGGCGATCGCGCACCTGGTCGAGGTTGTGGCGGAAGCCGGTGGCGAAGTTGTCCAGGCCCACCACGCGCTGGCCGCGCGCGAGCAGCGCCTCGATCAGGTTGGAGCCGATGAAGCCCGCGCAGCCGGTGACGAGCCACGTGCGCGGCCTGGCGACGATGCGCGAATCGAGTTCGGGAAGTGCTCTCATGGTCTTTCCTTGTTTGCGTTTGGAAATGAGGGTCTGTCCCCGATTCAGGCGGCGCCGCGCGAGCGCAGGGCCGAGAAGAAATCGAGGAGCTCGTGGCGTTGTCCGGTGAGGAAGAGCGCCGGCACGTAGATGGCGGCCATCAGCACGCCGCCGGCGGCGAGGCGCGCGAAGGGCGCGAGGTCGAAGCCCGCGAGCGCGGCACCCGAGGCGGCGGCCGCCATCGCGGCGGCGGCGAGGATCCCGGCGAGCGTCGTCCAGTTCTGCAGGCGCGCGACCGAGGTGTTGGTGAGGCGCGCGATGCGCGAGAGCGAGAGCAGCCGCTCGCCGTAGATCGCGGCGACGCTGCCCATCGCCGCGCCCTGCAGGCCCCAGCGCGTCGCGCAATACCAGCTCAACGGCACCGAGTAGAGCAGCACGAGGCCGTTCACGCGCGCGGCGAACGGGCCCTGCTTCAGCACGAAGAGGATGCTGGTGAGCTCGACCACGAACGCCACCAGTCCCACGCTGTAGATGCGCAGCACCGGCACGGCGTCGAGGTAGGCGCGCGTGTAGACGAGCGAGATCATGGGCGCGGCGAACACGAAGGCGAAGGCGAGGAGCGGATAGGCGAGCAGCGCCACCATGGCGTTGGCGCGATTGTTGAGGCCGAGCATCCCCTTCACGTCGCCGGTCGACTGCAGCCGGCTCATGGCGGGCAGGAAGACGTTGTTCACCGACTGGCGGAAGATCTGCACCAGCGGCGCCAGCACCGTCGCGATCGAGAACGAGGCGAACATCGCCACCGAGAAGAGCGCCGCGGCGATCCACTGGTCGGCCTGCTGGCGCACGCCGTGCAGCGCCCCGGAGAGCGCGAAGGGCGCCGCCTGGCGCATCTGCGCGGCGAAGGTGTCGCGGCGCGCGACGGGTCCCCCGATGCCGTGGTGGCTCGCGACGTACCAGAGCAGCAGCCCCGCCTTCACCAGCGTCACGCCCAGCAGGGCCCAGAGCACCGCGTACAGGTCGTGCGTCGCGACCGCCACCGCGGAGAGCGCCACCGCGCGCAGCGCCGAGAGGCCCACGATGGCGCGCGCCTGCCAGCCGACGCGCTCCTCGGCGGTGGGCAGCACGTCGAGCGTCGAGGCGAAGATCCACGCCAGCGCGAACGCCGGCACCACCGCCCCGTGGCCCGACGCCACATCGGCGAGCGAGCGCGGGATGAACGGGTCCCACGCCGAGACCGCCCACGCCGAGACGATCCCCGCGCCCACCAGGAACACCAGCGTCTGGTTCACGTAGATGCGCTGCGTCGCGCGGTCGGAGCGCGGCAGGAAGTAGTAGAGGCTGGGTGCCATGCACATCGGCGTCACCAGCATCAGCGTGCTCACCGCGAGCCACAGCAGGCGGTACTGGCCGAAGCTGTGCGGATCGAGCGTGCGCGTGAGCACGACCGGCAGCAGGAACTGCAGGCCGTAATCGATCGCGTTGGCGGTGCCGAGCGAGAGCGCGCGCCGCGCGAGGCTCGCGGTGGTCGCGGCGTTCACGCGCCTCCCGCCGGCACCGTGAGCACGCGCTCGTAGGCGTCGAGCACCGCGTCGATCGAGTGGCACTCCGCGAAATGCGCCGCCGCGCGCTGCGAGGCACGGTGCCAGTACACGTCGTCGGACATGAGGCGGTCGATGCGCGCCGCGCCATCCTCGACATCGGAGGCGATGTCGTAGACAGGCTCGCCCGCGCGCCGCGAGCCGGTGTCGATGAATCCCACCGTCGGGATGCCGCGCGACCATGCCTGCAGGAACGTGTTCGGGAAGCCTTCGTACGCGGAAGTGTTGAGCACCAGGCGCGCGCCGTCGAACGCGCGCTCGGCCTCGGCGAACGGGACGAAGCCGCGCACCTCGAGGTTCGGGATCGAGCGCTTCGCCTCCTCCATCGCGCGCAGGTATTCGGCCTCGCGCTCGCCGCCCGGGTCGGGGCCGCCGATCATCACGAAGCGGTGGCGCGGGAGCCGGCGCGCGAGCTCGAACAGGATCTCGCAGCGCTTGCTGGGTCCCACGCGCGCGGTCCACAGCACGTAGCCCGCGGGATCGGCGCGGCGCGCGCCCTCGGGCGGCGCGTAGCAGCTGGGGATGAGGATGCCGTCGCGGCCGTAATGCTCGCGAAGCGCCGCCCGCTGCACCTCGTTCTGCACCACGACCTCGTCCACGCGGGCGAGGCCCCACTGGAAGATGCGCCGGTCGCGGCGGAAGCGGATGTCCTCCTCGCCCGGCACGAAGTCCACGTCGGAGGCGCCGGCGAACACCGAGCGCTTGCCGTGCATGCGGCAGTACTGCGCCATGTAGGCCGTCTCCACCGCGGTGGTGCGCTGGTAGTAGACGTCCGCGTCGATGCGCTTCAACGCGCGCCACATCGAGGTGAGGCGCGGATGCACGAAGCGCAGCACCGGGATGCCCTCGTCGGGCTTGTGGATGCGGTGCACCGTCACGCCCTTCACCTCGACGCGCTCCGGCTGCCCGTAGTCGAGCGAGATCATCGAGACGCGCCAGCCGCGCTTCGCGAGGCCCGGCGCGATCATGCTCTGCTGCACCTCGGCCCCGCCCACGACGCGGATCGACGGATCGCCCGAGAGCACCGGCCAGGTGGTGGGCGCGACGAAGCACACGTGCGGCTTCGCGCCGGACGCGGGTTGCGGCCGCGGCCGCGCGAGGGCGGCCGTCGCGGCGCGCGCCTCAGGCGGCACGCGCGAGCGCAGGGGTCCTGAGGTAGCGTTGATAGACACGCTCGAGCTCCAGGGTGGCGTTTTCGATGCTGGCGTGCGAGCGCACCCAGCGCTTCTGCTCCTTCGCGATCGCGTCGCGCTCCCCGTACGCATCGAGGATCGCCCAGGCGATGTCGTCGGCGTTGCGGCTTTCCACGACCTGCGCGGGCCTTGGCAGGATGCGGCGGATGTCGGAGTAATCGGTGCTCACCACCGGGACGCCGAGCACCATCGCCTCGAGCACCACGTTGGGGAAGCCCTCGCGGCACGAGGTGACGTAGAGCACGTCGCACTGCGCGACGATCGCCGGCACGTCGGTGCGCGCGCCCGCGAAGCGCACCTTGTCCGCGATGTCCTGCGCGGCGAAGTGGCGCATCACGGAGGCCTTGTACTCGCTGCTGTCGGAGTGCACGCCGGCGCGGTAGTTGCCGGAGTTCGCGAGCTGGTCGCCGACGAAGAGCACGCGCCACTCGGGATCGGCGCGCACCAGGCGCGCCGCGGCGTCGATCGCGAGGTGGTAGTCCTTGGTGGGCTTGATCGCGCCCACCAGGCACGCGAGCTTGTGCGAGCCGGGGCCGAAGAACTCCGTGCGGTAATCGGCGCGGCTCGCCGCCTGCCGCTCCAGCTCCTCGATGCGCAGGCCGTTCCACACCACGTGGCAGCGCTCGGCGGGAAAGCCGTAGAGGCGCTGCGCGAAGGCGCTGCCCGAATGGGTGTTCGCGACCAGGCCGTCGGTGAGCGCCCGCGTGAGGCGATGCGCGAGGTGCTGGATGCGCGAGATCTCGTAGTTGTCGCTGCGCTCGGAGTTCAACACCGGGATGCCGGTGCCGAAGGCGGCGATCCGCGCATAGATGTCGCCATCGAAGAGGAAGCCGTGGACGATGTCCGGATGCCAGTCGCGCAGGTACCTGCGCAGGCGCCGCAGCACCGCCGGATCGAGCTTGCAGCGCTTCTGGTCCACGACCAGCTCGACCCGCGAGCCTTCCAGCTCCTTCGCGCGCGGCACCTCGCGGTTCAGCGTATAGATGGTCGCCTCGTGCCCGCGGCGCACCAGCTCGCGCGCGAGCTCGATCACCTGCTTCTGGGCGCCGCCCAGCGTGAGCTCACTGATGATGAACAGCACGCGCATGGATCGCTCCTTCGTCGGTTCTTCGTTGGTATCCGGTGTCCCAGCGGTCGCGCCACATCTCGAAGGCGAGCAGCAGCCACACCTTCTGCACGTCGAGGCGGTCGTTGCCCGGGCCGCCCTCGCGGAAGTTCGCGACCGCGCGCGCCACGGCTTGCGGATCGAGCAGGCCGCCATCGCGGATGCGGCGCGGCGCGAGGTACTCGTCGATGAGCGGCGCCAGCTCGCCGCGCAGCCACGAGGCGAGCGGGATCGCGAAGCCCTGCTTCGGCCGCTCGATGAGCTCCCGCGGCACGTGCTTGTAGAGCACCTTCCTCAGCAGGTGCTTGGTGCCGAGCGCGCCGCGGCGCATCGAAAGCGGCAGCCGCAGCGCGAACTCGACGAGGCGATGGTCGAGCATCGGCTCGCGGCCCTCGAGCCCCGCGGCCATCGTCGTGCGATCGACCTTGGCGAGGATGTCGTCGGGGAGGTAATGGCGCAGGTCGCAGTGCACCATCTGCTCGGCGACGCCGCCGGGACCTTCGACGCGCTCGCGCGGCGCCACCTCCCCGCCGAGGAGCGCCGCGATGTCCCACGGCGTCCAGAAGGACATGGCGAGGTCGTAGACGGTGGGCGCGTCGACCCGCGGCAGCATCACCGAGAGCTTCGCGAGGCGCTCGAGGATCGCGCGGCGCGCGGCGTGGCGCGTGCCCACGGGAAGCGGCAGGCGATCGGCCGCGGCCTGCAGGCGCGTGCGCTCGAGGATCGAGAGCGGCATCGCGAGCGCGCGGCGCGCGGCGGCGGGCCAGCGCGCGAGCGCGCGTTGGCGCTCCAGCACCACGCCATAGTGCGCGTAGCCGCAGAAGAGCTCGTCGCCGCCGTCCGCGGAGAGCGCGACCTTCACGTGCTCGCGCGCCATCTTCGAGACGAGGTAGGTGGGGATCCCGGACGTGTCGCCGAACGGCTCGTCGAAGAGGTCGGCCCAGTGGCCGAGCACGTCCTTCATGTCGCCGGCGGTCACGATGCGCTCGCAGTGGCGCGTGCCGAGGTATTGCGCGACGCGCTTCGCGTGGCGCGACTCGTCGAAGCGCGCGTCCTCGAAGCCGATGGTGAAGGTGCGGACGTCCCCCGCGCCATAGCGCTGCAGGAGCGCGGCCACGATGCTCGAATCGATGCCGCCGGAGAGGAACACGCCCACCGGCACGTCGGCCACCATGCGATGGCGGAACGCGTCGACGAGGATCGCCTCGAGGCGGCGCTCGAGCTCCTCCTCGGGCATGTCGAGCGGCGCCTCGCCCGCGGGCGGCGCCCACCAGCGGCGCGCGACCGGCTCGCCCACCTCGCCCAGCTCCAGCCAATGGCCGGGCATGAGCTTCGACACGCCGCGATAGATCGAGCGCGGCGCGGAGATGTAGCCGAACTGCAGGTACTCGCCCAACGCGTCGCGATCGACCTCGGGCGCCCAGCGCGAGAAGGCGCGCAGGGCTTTCAGCTCCGAGCCGAACCAGAACGTGCGCCCGTCAAATGCGTAGTAGAGCGGCTTCACGCCCATGCGATCGCGCAGCAGCACGAGGCGGCGCTCGCGCTCGTTCCAGATGGCGATCGCGAACATGCCGACGAAGCGCTCGGCGGCGGCGATGCCCCATTGCTGCCAGGCGGCGAGCACCACCTCGGAATCGCCGCTGCTGCGGAAACGGTGGCCGAGCGCCTCGAGCTCGCTCCTCACCGCGGCGAAGTTGTAGATCTCGCCGTTGAAGACCATGGTCAACGCGCCGTCGGGCGAGCGCATCGGCTGGTGGCCGAGCGGCGAGAGGTCGAGGATCGAGAGCCGCGTGTGCCCGAGGCCCACGCGCGCGCCGGGACGCACCCACACGCCCTGGTCGTCGGGGCCGCGCTGAGCGAGCGAATCGACGGAAGCGCCGAGGTCCGCGAGCCACGGCGTGGGATCGCCTCGCCGCACCCAGTAACCGGTGATGCCGCACATCGCTAGGCCTTTCCGGCCGCGGCGCGCGCGCGCAACCGCAGCCCGTACATGAGTCCCACCGCGAGCCACAGGAAGCTCTGCTCGGGCACGGGGAAGAAGCTGCTGCCGGCGACGTTGGCGATGACGATGCCGAGGAGTCCCGCCGCCGCGCCCTCGAAGAAGCCGCCCACCTCGGGCTCGAGCGAGGGATCGCGCGCGAGCGCGCGGAAGCCGCGCCACACGTGCCCCATCCAGAACGCGAGCATGAGGATCAAGCCGATGAAGCCGGTATCGAGCACCGCCTGCAGCCACGCGCTGTGCGGGTGGGTCACCTGCAGCATGTGGCCGCCGCGCATCGCCGGCGACCAGAGGAGCGATTGCAGGCCGTGGCCCCAGATCGGGCTGTCGGCGGCCCACGGCATGAGCGGCGCCCAGATGCCCGACACGCGCCCGGCGCTCACCGCGTTCACGCCCTGCCCCATGCCCATGTCGAGGCGCGACCAGATCGCGCCGGGCATGAGCGCGAGCACCACCGGCAGCAGCATGGCGCCGAGGATCAGCGTCTTGAGCTTCCTGCGCGAGAAGAGGTAGATCACGTTCACGATCACGAACGCCACGATCGCGCCGCGCGAGAAGGTGAGCAGCAGCGCCGCCGCGACCAGTCCCATCGAGACGATCAGGAATGCCTTCAGCGAAGCGCGCGGCGTGCGGTCCCAGATGAAGAGCAGCAGCGCGTAGGCGGTGGCATAGAGGCGCCCCAGGTCGTTCGCGTGCATGCCGAGCGGCGAGAGGAACGAGCGCTCGTAGGTGCCGGCGAGCTGCGAGAGGCTCACCCCCGAGGCGGCGATGAAGACGATCACGAGGAGCGCCATCACCCACATCGAGACCAGCATCGGGGTGAGGAAGCGCTTCGTGGTGCGGCTGTGCCCGACCGCGACGCCCACCAGCATCGCATAGAGCACGAGGAGCATCGGCTTGAAGAGGAGGTCGCGCAGGTACCCGCCGGGGCCCACGTACTCGATCCACTCCATGTCGACGAAGATCCCCGGGATCTCGTTCGCGTGCGACATGCCGAGCAGCGCCCCCATCACGATCGGCGCGATGTAGAGGAAGACGAGCGGCCGGCTGCCGAGCGCGCGCAACGCGCCCTTGCCCGCGTAGGCGAGCGTGTACGAGCCGAGCGTCGCCGCGAGGAGCAGGTTCAGCGGATTCAGCCCCGAGATCCCGAACATCGAGTGCGGGAAGAGGAAGCTCGAGGAGATCGGCATGATGAGGATCAGCAGCACCACGCCCCAGCGGAAGTCGCGCAGGCAGAACACGCAGGCGAGGAGCGAGATGCAGATCAACGCCGCGCCGAGCCCCGCGTAGGCGACCGCCGCGCCCCACATCACGCCGAAGGCGAGCAACGCGGCGACCACCAGCGCGCGGCGCAGGCGCGAATCGGCGAACGCGGAGGGAAGCGCCAGCGCGGCCATGGTCAGGCGCGCGCGCCGGCGAGGCGCACGACGGTGGATTCGGGGATCGCGGCGAGGAGTCCCTGCACGAAGCCCTGCTGCGCGACGTACGCGGCGCGCGGATCGTGCGACAGGCTGGAGACCCGCACCAGCATGCCGTCGGGGATGCGCCCCGCGAAGCCGGCGGCGAGCTGCACGCGCAGCCGTTCGAGCCGGCCGAGCACCACGCGGTCGCCCATCGTGAACCAGTAGGTCACGGGCTCGCTGCGCGCGCCGCGCACCGCGATGAAGCGCGTCACCGGGATCTCGCGGCCGGCCGCGGCGAGCGTCGCGTGCTCGAGGCCGCCGACGCGAAAGCCCTGCGCGGTGTAGCAGACTTCCTGGCGATGCGCCTTCAGCGCATCGCTCTGGTCGCCGCCATAGGCGACGGTGAGCATCATCCGTTCGCCGGCGGAATTCACGTAGGTGCGCGCCGCGATCGCGTCGTAGAGGCGATCGAGCTTCGCGCGCGCGTCGGGCGTGGGCGCGATCGGCGGCACGTCGCGATCGAGGCGCCAGTCGCCGAAGCTCGCGGGAAGGATCGCCGCGAGGTCGATCGGCCGCGCCATCGGCTGCGGCGCGAGACTGGGCGTCGCGAGCGCGACGCCGCCAATGGCGATCGCCGCGCCGATGAGTGCGCCGGCGGATGCCGGAAAGCGCTCCCTCTCCCCGGGGGTCCCCAACTTGTTGGGGCGATTTAATGGCAGAGGGCCGGGGAGAGAGTCGCGTTTCCCGCTTCCCAACAAACGATCGAATCCCGCGAGCAGCGCGAACGCCGCGCCGAACACGAGCATCCCCGCCGCTCCGTGCAGCCAGCCGTCCACCACGCCGTCGCCGAAGTAGTACACGCCGAGCGCCAGCACCAGCACGCGCAGCACGTTGGCCGCGACCGCGATCGGCACCACCGCCGCGAGCAGCAGCAAGCCGCGCCGGCACAGCACGCCGCCCGAGAGGTGCGCGTAGAGGAGCGCCATCGCGAAGAGCGCCGTGATCGAGTTGAGTCCCGCGCACGCATCGGCGATGAGGAGCGGATGCCCGCCCACGTCGAGCACCACGCCGCTGCGCGCGACCGGATAGCCCGCGACCTGCAGGATCGCCGCGACGGCGGTCGACACGATCGCCTTGAGGGGCGCCGTGGCGGCGGTCATGACGAAGCCCGGCAACGGCACCAGGAACGCGAGGAACACCAGCGCGAAGCCGAAGCGCCGCAGCAGCGGCCATCCGCCCGCGAGAAGCGCGAGGCCGGCGAGAAGCGGCAGGTGCGAGCTCACCTCGAAGAGCACGATCGATTGCGAGCGGCCGACGGCGTAGAGCGCGAGCCCGAGGAAGACCAGCGCGCCGCCCGCGAAGGGCGCCGGCGTCCCGCGCGGCGCGGCGAGCGCATCGCGATCGCGCCACACCAGCCACGCGAACACCGCGGCCACGATCGGGCCGTGCGCGTACTCGTCGTCGCGCCACAGGCCGTGCGCGAGGCCCCAGTACGTCGGCAGGTAGGCGAGCGCGAGCGCGGCCGCGACCGCGAGCCATGGGCTCACGGCGCGGGGCCGGGCGGCGGCGGCCGCCGGCGCGCGCTCCCCGAGGACCGTCGGCATGGCGGCCTCAGTATTCGTTGATGACGGTGCCGACCACGCGCGCGCCGGTCGCGGCGAGCTCGCGGATCACCTTCGAGGTGGACTCCACCGACGTGTGGTTCTTGCGCGTCACCACCAGCGCGTCGCCGGCGCGGAACGTGATGCCCTGCGCGTCGGCGTAGCGCGCCGCGGGCGGCGTGTCGAGGATCACCACGTCGTGCACCGTCTGCAGGTCCTTCACCAGCGCGGCGAACGCGGGCCGCGAGAGGAGCTCCTGCGGGTTCGGCGGCAGCGGTCCGGCGGGCAGCACCGAGAGGCGCGAGAGCCCGACCACCGGGAAGGTCGCCTGGTGCTCGCCGCGTCCGGAAAGGATGGTCGAGAGGCCGTGCCCCGCCGGCAGCCCGAAGATCTGCGCCTGGCGCGGCTTCCTGAGGTCGGCGTCCACCAGCAGCACGCGCGCGCCGAGCTGCGAGAACACGATCGCGAGGTTGGCGGCGAGGTAGCTGCGGCCTTCGCCCGAGTGCGGGCTGGTGACGACGAGGGCGTTGCGGCCCGCCTCGCGGTTGTACCAGCGGATGAGGAGCTGCGTGCGCAGCGCGCGCAGCTCCTCGGTGCGCGGATGGAACGGCGCGAACGCCGCCACCAGCTCGCGGCTCGCGTGGGTCGCGCCGGACTTGCCGGGCGTGAGGTGCGGAAAGTCGTATTGCTTGGCGAGCGCGTAGCGCACCTCCTCGTCGGTGACGAGGCCGAGGCGCACCGCGGCCTCGCCGAAGCGCACGCCGTGCGCGCGCTGCACGTCGAGCACGCGCTCGATCTCGCGCGCGGAGAGCTTGCCCTCCTCGACCAGGATCGCGCCGATCGGCCGCTCCGAGCGCACCAGCGCGCGCTGCGAGTCGATGGAGAGGACTTTTTCCGGGTTGTGCACGTTCATGGGGTCTCCAGGGGACTTCCGGGCGGGCGCGTTCATGCGGGTCCGGGCAGCGCGCGCGGGGGCTCCGCGCCGCCGATGAGGCGCGAGGGCTCCCAGGGTTTCAGGGCGCCCAGGAGCGGCGCTTCGAGCGTGCCTTCGAGGTCGGTCTCGGAGCGCACGCGGCGGTCCATGAGCTCGAGCAGGAACACCGCGCCGAGTCCCAGCACCAGGCCCACGATCACGCCGAGCGCGATGTTGAGCGGCACCTTCGGCTTCGCCGGACGCGTGGGCTCCGCCGCCGGGTTGAGGATGGTGACGTTGGTCGATTGCGCGCCGCTTTCCACCTTGTTCACGAGGTAGCGCTGCAGCGCGGCCTCGTAGGCCTTCTGCGCGGTATCGACGTCGCGCATCAGCACCAGCGACTGGTCGCGCGCGTCGCGAAGCGCGATCACCTTCGCGCGCTGCTTGGCGAGCGCCTCCTGGAGGTCGGCCGCGTGCATCTGGTTCTGGCGCGCGGCGCTCTCGACGCTCGAGACCACCTTGCGCATCTCCGCGTTGAGCCGTGCGCGCAGCGCGTCGATCTCCGACTTCTGCTGCCGGTACTGCGGATGGTTCGGCCCGAGACGCGTCGAGAGCTCCTGCAGCTTCGCTTCCGCGGTGAGGAGCTGGCCCTTCAACGTCTGGATCAGCGGGTTCGCCTGCACTTCGGGCAGGCTCTCCGCGGAGGTCACGGCGCGCGCCTGGCGCAGCTTCGAGCTCGCGTCGTAGGTCATGTTCTGCGCCTGCAGCGCCTGCGTGGAGAGCTCGGCCAGGCGCGCGTTCTCGACGTCGACACGCTCGTCGGTCGCGATGATGCCTTTCTCGCGCTGGAACCTGGCGAGCTTGCCCTGCGCTTCCTCGAACTGCGCGCGCAGCGACTTCAGCTGGTCCTCGAACCAGTTGGCCGCCTGGCGGGTGGGCTCGACGCGCAGGT
>JAICTR010000205.1 GCA_025936275.1 Burkholderiales bacterium | reverse complement strand
GTTCCAGTAGCGCGTCTGGTGGCCGAAGTGCACGCCGGCCTCCAGCATCTGGCGCATGGTGACGGACATTCTCGAAAACTCCTGTGGTTAAGGTTGGCCTCCCCCGCCAGAACCTTCGCGCTCCTTGGGAGAGGCGAGGCACCTTAGCCCAGGCGGGGTGTGGATTTTTACCGCGAAAGAACCCGTGATTATAGCGCGAAAAGGCCCACCCGATCAAACATTTCGCCCCCCACGGGCCGTGGCCCGGAACCCCGCCGGCGAGCGCGCGCCTAACGGTATAATTCGAGGATGACGACGATGGAAGGGCGCACCCAGGGCTTCGCGGCCCATGCCAGGACCCCCGAGGACATCGAGGGCATGCGCGTGGCGGGCAAGCTCGCCGCGGAGGTCCTCGATTACATCGCGCCCTATGTGAAGCCCGGCGTGACCACCGGCTACCTCGACAAGCTCTGCCACGACTACATGGTCGAGGTGCAGAAGACGGTCCCCGCCCCGCTCAACTACGCGCCCCCCGGGCATCGTCCCTATCCCAAGTCGGTGTGCACCTCGGTGAACCACCAGGTCTGCCATGGCGTGCCCGGCGACAAGGTGCTGCGCCACGGCGACATCGTGAACATCGACGTCACGGTGATCAAGGACGGCTGGCACGGCGACACGAGCCGCATGTTCTACGCGGGCGAGCCCTCGGTGCAGGCGAAGCGCCTGTGCGAGATCACCTACGAGGCGATGTGGAAGGGAATCGACGTGGTGCATCCCGGCGCGACGCTGGGCGACATCGGCCACGCGGTGCAGCGCTTCGCGGAAGACAACGGCTACAGCGTGGTGCGCGAGTTCTGCGGCCACGGCATCGGCCGGCGCTTCCACGAGGAGCCGCAGATCCTGCACTACGGGCGTCCCGGCCAGGGGCCGAAGCTGGTGCAGGGCATGACCTTCACGGTGGAACCGATGATCAACGCCGGCAAGCGCGACATCCGCCAGCTCTCCGACGGGTGGACCATCGTCACCGCGGACCACTCGCTCTCCGCGCAATGGGAGCACACCGTGCTGGTGACCGCCGCGGGCTACGAGATCCTCACGGTCTCGCCCGGCATGCCGGCGCCGCCCGCGTTCGTCGCGCGGCGCGAGCAGCATCCCGCCTGACCCGAGCCGCCCCTTGCGGCGATGACCGAGGCGTTGCTGATCCCGGCCCTGGCCGGCGGCGTCCGCGCGGGCATTCGCGCCAAGCGCGAGGCGCTGCGCGCCCGCTATCTGCGCCGTCCCGAGCCGCCGCGTAACCTCGCCGCCAACGCCGCGGCGGTGGACGAGGTGCTGCAGGCGCTGTGGGGCGAGCGCATCGCCGATCCGTCGCTCGCGCTGGTCGCGGTCGGCGGCTACGGGCGCGGCGCGCTCTATCCCCATTCCGACGTGGACGTGCTGGTGCTGCTTCCCGACGGCGGCGATCCCGACGAGTCCATCGAGCGCTTCATCGGCGCGCTGTGGGACACCGGCCTCGAGCCGGGACACAGCGTGCGCACCGTCGCCGAATGCGTGGAGGAAGCGGCGCGCGACGTGAGCGTCGACACGAGCCTCCTCGAGGCGCGCCTCGTCGCGGGAAGCGCCGCGCTGCTGCAGTCCCTGCAGGCCCGGCTGCGCGAGCGGCGCAACGTGCGCGAGTTCTTCGAGGCGAAGTTCCGCGAGCAGAAGGCGCGCCACGAGCGCTTCCAGGAAGCGGCGTACAACCTCGAGCCGAACATCAAGGAAAGCCCCGGCGGACTGCGCGACCTGCAGATGGTGCTGTGGCTCGCGCGCGCCGCGGGCCTCGGCACGTCGTGGGACGAACTCGCCGACCAGCAGCTCATCACGCGCCGCGAGGCCGCCGCCATCGCCGCCAACCAGCGCGTGCTGCAGGACCTTCGCATTCGATTGCATTACCTCGCCGGTCGCCGCGAGGATCGCCTCGTCTTCGACCACCAGATCGAGATCGCGGGCGAGCTCAAGCTCGCGGGGCGCGGCGCGATGGCGCCCTCGGACCTCCTCATGCGCCGCTACTACCTCGCGGCGAAGGCGATCTGGCGCTTCAACCAGATCCTGCTCTCCAACCTCTTCGAGCGCATCACGCCCGAATCCGAGCGCAAGGTGAGGAAGCTCGACGAGGACTTCGTCGTCGACAACCTCACGCTCGAGCCGCGCGACGAGCGGCTCTTCGAGAAGCGCCCCGGCATGATCCTCGAGGCCTTCATCCGCCTGCAGGAGAACCGCGGCATCGTGGGCCTCGGGCCCACGGCGCTGCGCTCGCTCTCGCGCGCGCTGCCGCTCGTGAACCGGCGCCTGCGCGACAACGCGGAGAACCGCCGCCGCTTCATGCGCATCATGCGCGGCGACCGCCTCACGTGGACCCTGCGCCGCATGAGCCGCTACGGCGTGCTCGGGCGCTACATCCCGGCGTTCGGCCGCATCGTGGGCCAGATGCAGCACGATCTCTTCCACGTCTACACCGTGGACGAGCACATCCTCATGGTGATCCGCAACCTGCGGCGCCTGCGCCTGCCGCGCTTCGCGCACGAGTTCCCGTTTCCCTCGCAGCTCATGCAGGAGTTCGAGCCGGTGGAGATCCTCTACCTCGCCGCGCTCTTCCACGACATCGCCAAGGGCCGCGGCGGCGACCACTCGCACCTCGGCGCGGAGGACGCCCTGCGCTTCTGCCGCGCCCACGGCATGCCCAGGCCCCACGCGGAGCTGGTGGCCTGGCTCGTCGAGCACCACCTGGCCATGTCCACCACCGCGCAGAAGCAGGACCTGAGCGATCCGGAGGTGATCTCGGCCTTCGCGACGCGCGTCGCCAACGAGCGCGCGCTCACCGCGCTCTACATCCTCACCGTCGCCGACATCCGGGGCACGAGCCCCGTGGTGTGGAACGCGTGGAAGGGAAAGCTCCTCGAGGACCTCTTCATCCTCACGCGGCGGCTCCTGCGCGGCGAGACCGACTACGCCGCGTCGTGGATCGCGGCGAAGAAGGACGAGGCGCTGCGCATCTTCCGCCAGTACGTGCCGGAGGAAGGCAAGGAAGCCGCGCTCTGGAGGCACCTCGACGACAACTACTTCCAGCGCTTCGAGGCGGCCGACATCGGATGGCACACGCGCACGCTCTGGTCGCGCGCGACACCCGAGAAGCCGATCGTGCGCGCGCGCCTCTCACCCGTGGGCGAAGGCCTGCAGGTGCTGGTGTACGCGCCCGACCAGCCGGGCCTCTTCGCGCGCATCACCGGGTTCTTCGAGCGCATGCAGCTCGATGTCGCGGCCGCGCGCATCTACACCACGCAGCACGGCTTCGCGCTCGACAGCTTCCAGGTGCTCACGCGCTCGCGCGGCACCGAGCATTACCGCGACCTCATCCAGAAGGTGGAGTCCGGGCTCGCGGCGCGGCTCGCGCCGGGGGTGCCGCTCGAGCCCGCGCCTTCCGGCCGCGTCTCGCGCTGGGTCAAGCACTTTCCCATGGACCCGCGCGTGGAGATCGTGCCCGAGCGCCGTCCCGGGCGCTGGCGGGTCTCGGTGAGCTGCGCCGACCGGCCGGGGCTTCTCTCGGCGATCGCGCGCCGGCTCCTCGAGCAGGGCCTCAACCTCGTGGATGCGCGCGTGACCACGCTCGGCCTGCGCGCCGAGGACACGTTCGTCGTGAACGGGCCGGCGCTCGAGGATGCGGCGCGCCGCGAGGCGATCGCCGCGGAGCTGCGCGAGGCCGTTGCCGCGTGAAATCGGGGACAGACCCCGTTTTCCGCATGGCGGAAAATGGGGTCTGTCCCCGATTTCGCTAAGGGGCGGGCTTGCGGTCCGAGAGCAGGATCCAGCCGCGGATCACGCGGTAGAGGTACCAGATGAAGAGGATCGCCCAGATGAGCCAGATCAGCGGGATGCCGATGATCGTGATCGCGAGGATCACGGTGAGCACGCCGCAGATCACCGCCCACAGGATCCCCCACCAGAAGGTGCGCGAGAGCCACGAGTAGTGCGAGTCGAGCCAGGTGCCGCGCACGTTGTCGCGCGTCACCGCGCCGACGATCATCGCCGCGACCGCGAGCAGCCAGGCGGTGAAGGGCGCGAGGAGGTGCAGCACGTAGAGCACGTTCGCGGTGCCGGTCGACGGGCCCGCCGGCGGCGCGGTGGTGACGTCAGTCATCGCTCAGGTCCTCCCCCGGGAAAAGCTCCTCGATGAAGCCGAACTTGCCGAGATCGGTCATGCGCTGCGGATAGAGGATGCCATCGAGGTGGTCGCACTCGTGCTGCACCACCCGCGCGTGGAAACCCTCGGCCTCGCGCTCGACCGGGTTGCCGTGCTCGTCGAATCCCGAATAGCGCAGCTTGGTGTAGCGCGGCACCACGCCGCGCATGCCGGGCACCGAGAGGCATCCCTCCCAGCCCTCCTCGACCTCGCGCGTGAGGAGCACGATCTTCGGGTTCACCAGCACGGTGAACGGCACTTCCTCGGCATCGGGGTAGCGCGGGTTCTTCGTCACGCCGAAGATCACGACGCGCTGGCCGACGCCGATCTGCGGCGCGGCGAGGCCCGCCCCGTTCTTGGCCGCCATCGTGTCCTTCATGTCACGCACCAGCTCGAGGAGCTCCGGCGAGCCCGGCTTCTCCACCGGCTTCGCGCGCTCGCGCAGCACCGGGTGGCCCATGCGCAGCACCTCACGGATGGCCATGGCGCTCCACCATCTTCGCGACGATCATCCTCACCTTCGCCATGCTCTCCTCGATCACGGGGCCGATGTCGGCGACCGGAATGGCACGGGCGCTGGCGCCGCGCCCGGCCGCCGCGTTCACCACCACGGCGAGCGCCGCGTAGCCGAGCCCCAGCTCGCGCGCGAGCGCCGCCTCCGGCATGCCGGTCATGCCCACCATCGTCGCGCCGTCGCGCTCCAGGCGATCGATCTCGGCCTTGGTCTCCAGCCGCGGCCCCTGCACCGCCGCGTAAGCGCCGCCGTCGACGACATGCAGGCCGACCTCGCGTGCCGACTCGATGGCGGCCTCGCGCAATGCCTGCGTGTAGGGATAAGTGAAATCGATGTGCGTCACGGGCTGCTCGGCGCCCTCGAAGTACGTCGACGGCCGTCCCCAAGTGTAATCGATGATCTGGTCGGGAACCGCGATGGTGCCGGCCGCGAGATCGGGCGCGATGCCGCCCACGGTGCACACCGCGATGACGCTCGTCACGCCCTTCGCCTGCAGCGCCCAGAGGTTCGCGCGGTAGTTCACCTCGTGGGGCGCGAGCGTGTGCGCGTAGCCGTGGCGCGCGAGGAACACCGCCTCGCCCTCGCCGATATGCCCGAACGTGAGCGGGCCGGAGGGCTCGCCGTAGGGCGTGCGCACGATCTGGCGGTGGGTGATCTCGAGGTTCTCGAGCCTCGTGAGGCCGCTGCCTCCGATGATGGCTATCATTTCTCGTTGAAAGGCGAGGGAACCACAGATGAACACGGATGAACACGGATGAGCCTGCCGCTATCGACCGGATTCGATTCACGCGGCATGCCACGATGTCTTTGGAGTCGTCCCATTTTGCGAGATCTATCTGTGTTCATCTGTGTTCATCTG
>JAICTR010000472.1 GCA_025936275.1 Burkholderiales bacterium | reverse complement strand
GTCGCCCAGCGCCTCGGCGAGCGCGCGCGCGGCGTGCGGATTGTGCGCGACGTCGAGCACGATCGCGGGACGGCCGGGAAGGGATTGCAGGCGCCCCGCGAGGCGCACGAGCGCCAGGCCGCGCTTCACCTCCCCCAGCGACACCGGCAGGCGATCGATGAGCTCGTCGAGCCCGGCGAGCGCCGCCGCGGCGTTGCGAAGCTGCCAGCTGCCGCGCAGCGCCGGAATCGGCAGCGCACGCTTCGCGCCGCGCCGCCCGACGAAGTCCCACTGCCCCGGATGCGACTCGATGCGGAAATCGCGGCCGAGGAGCTGCAGGTCCGCGCCGATCGCCTGCGCATGCGCGACCAGGCGCGCGGGCGGATTCGTATCGCCGAAGATCGCCGGGCGCGCGGCGCGGAAGATGCCCGCCTTCTCGAAGCCGATCGATTCGCGGTCGCCGCCCAGCCAGTCGACGTGGTCGATGTCCACGCTCGCCACGATGGCGCAATCGGCATCGATCACGTTCACCGCGTCGAGGCGCCCGCCCAGGCCCACCTCGAGCACCATCGCATCGACCTTCGCCTCGTCGAAGACGGCGAGCGCGGCGAGCGTGCCGAACTCGAAATACGTGAGCGGCGTCGCGCCGCGGGCCGCCTGCACGCGCTCGAAGGAGCGTGCGAGCGTTTCATCGTCGGCCTCCTCGCCCTGCAGGCGCACGCGCTCGTTGTAGCGCAGGATGTGCGGCGACGTGTAGAGGCCCACGCGATAGCCCGCCTCGAGGAGGATCCGCTCGAGCATCGCGCAGGTGGAGCCCTTGCCGTTGGTGCCGCCGACCGTGATGACGGTTGGATGGGCCCGCGCTTCCGCGGAGGCGACGGAGGAATTCGCGGAGGCGACGAAGCCCAGGCCCATGCGGTCCAGCACCGCGCGCACGCGATCGAGGCCCAGCGCGATGCCCGACGGATGCTGCGCCGAGATGAAGGCCAGCCAGTCGTCGAGTGATTTCTTCAGGGTCTTCTTCGAGCCGGGCGCGAGGCCCCGCTCATTCCGGAGCCGGCTCGCGCTTGAGGAGCGTCACGAGGCGCGCGACCTTGTCGCGCAGCTGGCGGCGATCGACGATCATGTCCACCGCGCCCTTCTCGAGCAGGAACTCGGAGCGCTGGAAGCCCTCGGGAAGCGTCTCGCGCACCGTCTGCTCGATGACGCGCGGGCCCGCGAAGCCGATCAGCGCGCCGGGCTCCGCGATCACCAGGTCGCCGATGAAGGCGAAGCTCGCCGACACGCCGCCCATGGTGGGATCGGTGAGCACCGAGATGAAGGGCTGGCGGCACGCGGTGAGCTGGTGCAGCGAGGCGACGGTCTTCGCCATCTGCATGAGCGAGAGCAAGCCCTCCTGCATGCGCGCGCCGCCCGTGGCGGTGAAGCACACGAAGGGCAGCCCCTCGTCGCAGCACGCCTGCACCGCGCGCACGAACCGCTCGCCCACCACCGAGCCCATGGAGCCGCCGAGGAAGCCGAACTCGAATGCCGCGGCGACGAGCGGCACCGATTTCACCGAGCCCTGCATCACCACCAGCGCATCGGTCTCGCCGGTTTCCTTCTCCGCCTCCGCGAGGCGCTCGCTGTACTTGCGGCTGTCCTTGAACTTGAGCGGATCGAGCGGCACCACCTCGGAGGCGAGCTCCGCGCGGCCATCGGGATCGAGGAAGAGGTCGAGGCGCTGGCGCGCCGAGAGGCGGTTGTGGAACCCGCACTTGGGACAGACGTGGAGGTTGTTCTCGAGGTCGGTGAAATAGAGCACCGCCTCGCAAGAGGGGCATTTGCTCCACAGTCCTTCCGGCACGGCCTTGCGCTGCTGCGTTCCCTCGCGCTTGATCTTCGGCGGGAGGAGCTTGCGGAACCAGCTCACGCGGATCCCCGATCGCTGCCGGCTACCGCCGGCGCCGAGGATGACGAAGCCGGCGAAGCGCAATCCATCGCGCGGCGGAACTCGGCGAGCAAACGCGTCGCGCGATCGGCGGCGCCTTCG
The DNA here is from genome assembly GCA_025936275.1 of Burkholderiales bacterium. Taxonomy (GTDB): domain Bacteria; phylum Pseudomonadota; class Gammaproteobacteria; order Burkholderiales; family Usitatibacteraceae; genus Usitatibacter. Next base: position 167 of record JAICTR010000472.1, on the reverse strand, counting down.
GCGGCGCCGCCCTCGCCCACTTCCTGCACGACGCGGCTGCCGATCACGACGGCATCGGCCACGGCGGCGATGCGGCGCGCGGTCTGCGCATCGCGAATGCCGAAGCCCACGCCCACCGGCACCTTGGTGTGCCGGCGGATGCGCGCGAGCATCGACTCGACGTCGCG
>JAICTR010000261.1 GCA_025936275.1 Burkholderiales bacterium | reverse complement strand
TCCTCGACGCGGACCAACGCGCCTTCGCCTTCGAGCTTCGCGACGACGGCCTTGCGCGCGTCCTCGCGTGACAGGCCGAGCAGGTCCTCCGGGATGAGCCCGTCCCGCGTCTGAACGACATTGGCCTGCCCATCGAACATGTTGAGCATGTCGGCTGGCTTGATCCCCGCGCGCTTCCCGACCTCATAATCGTTGAAGTCGTGGCCCGGCGTGATCTTCACCGCGCCGCTCCCGAGTTCGGGATCGGCATGTTCGTCGGCGATGATCGGGATTAGGCGCCCCGTGATCGGATGCCTGATCTGCTTGCCGATCAGCGACTTGTAGCGCTCGTCCTCGGGGTGCACCGCAACCGCCATGTCTGCGAGCATCGTCTCGGGACGCGTGGTCGCGACCACCAGGTGGCCGCTGCCGTCCTCGAGCGGATAGCGCAGGTGCCAGAGCTTGCCCGTCTCCTCGCGCGATTCCACCTCGAGGTCGGAGACGGCGGTCTGCAGCACCGGATCCCAGTTCACCAAACGCTTGCCGCGGTAGATGAGGCCCTCGTCGAAGAGCCGCACGAAGACTTCCGTCACCGCGCGCGAGCGCGCGTCGTCCATCGTGAAGTACTCGCGCGACCAGTCGCACGACGCGCCCAGGCGCCGCATCTGGCGCGTGATGGTGGAGCCGGACTGCTCCTTCCACGCCCACACGCGCTTCACGAACGCCTCGCGCCCCATCGCGCGGCGCGACTCGCCCTGCGCCTCGAGCTGTCGCTCCACCACCATCTGCGTGGCGATGCCCGCATGGTCGGTGCCCGGCTGCCAGAGCACGTTCTCGCCCTTCATGCGATGCCAGCGCGTGAGGACATCCATCAGCGTCTGCTGGAAGGCGTGGCCCATGTGCAGTGTGCCGGTGACGTTGGGCGGCGGCAGCTGGATCGAGAACGAAGGGCGCTTGGGGTCGAAGGTGGCCTTGAAGTAGCCGCGCGATTCCCACACCGGGTACCAGCGCGATTCGATCGCGTGCGGGTCGAAGGCTTTGGCGAGCTCGGTCATTTCACGTTGCGTCGTTGCAGGGATTCGGCCACCGCGGCGGCGATGGCGTTGGCGAGCTCCTGGCGCAGGTCCCCGAGCGCGGCGGCGACCGCGGTATGCACCTGGCCCGCGAGATGGTCGGCGACGCGCTTCTCGAGGTCGTTCGCGAGGCGCCCCTCGACCTCGGCGAGGACGCGCGCGAACACCTCGCGCGCGATGTCGCTCGAGAGCTCGTCCGCCGCATCGGGCGGATCGCCGACGAGGTCCGTGAGCACCGGGACGGCGGCGGGATCGGCGTTCGCGGCATGGGCGGCGGCGTTGCGGCGCAGGAGCGCGTCGGCGCGGCCGAAGACGTCCTTGTCATCGGCCAAGGGGCTTCTCCGCGCTCTCGATGGCGTTCACCTGGATATCGTAGCCGCGCTTGCGGTAGAACGCATACCGCGCGCGGGCGCGCGCCTTGTCCTCGTCGTCGGTCGCGACGATCTCCAGCAATCGCTCGAACGAGGCGAAGAACGGCGGCCATTCGTCGGCGAGGTTGAGGAGCACCTCGTGGTGCGCGAGGTGCTCGCCGGACGTGGCGAGGATCACCGGCGTCTCGGCCGCGAGCCCGGTTCCCGCGTAGCAGTGCGGCACGAAGCGCGTCGCCTGGAAGCTCCACAGGTCGCGGTCGAAGCGCCCGAGGAGCTCGGCATCGGGCGTGTACACGACGACGCGGCGCGACTGGTCGAAGGCTTTGGCCGCGAGCCGGCAGGCGAAGCGCAGCTTGTCTTCGGCGTAGTGGTAGAAATCGATGCGCGTCACGCCGTCGCGGCGCGGCGCGCGAGGAAGTGCGCGAGGAGCGGCACCGGGCGGCCGGTGGCGCCCTTCTCGGCGCCGCTCTTCCACGCGGTGCCGGCGATGTCGAGGTGCGCCCACGCATACGCCTTCGTGAAGCGCGAGAGGAAGCAGGCCGCGGTGATCGATCCGCCGGCGCGCGAGCCGATGTTCGGGAAGTCGGCGAAGTTGCTCTTCAGCTGCTCCTGGTAGTCGTCCCACATCGGCAGGTGCCACGCGCGGTCCCATCCCGTCTCGCCCGCCTGCACCAGCTCGCGCGCGAGGCCGTCGTTGTTGGCGAAGAGCCCGGTCGCGACGTGGCCCAGCGCGATCACCATCGCGCCGGTGAGCGTGGCGATGTCCACCACCGCGGCCGGCTTGTACTTCTCGACGTAGGTGAGCGCGTCGCAGAGGATGAGGCGTCCCTCGGCATCGGTGTTCAAGATCTCCACCGTCTGCCCGGACATGGTCTTCACGATGTCGCCCGGCTTGATGGCGTTGCCGCCCGGCATGTTCTCGGTGGTGGGCACGACGCCCACGACGTTGCTGGCGAGGTCCATGCGCGAGATCGCCTTCATGGTGCCGAAGACGCTCGCCGCGCCGCACATGTCGAACTTCATCTCGTCCATCTCGGCCGCGGGCTTGATGGAGATGCCGCCGGTGTCGAACGTGATGCCCTTGCCGACGAGCGCGATGGGGCGCTCGCTCTTCCTGCCCGCCATGCGCTCCATGACGATGAAGCGCGGCGGCTCGCGGCTGCCCTGCGCCACGGCGAGGAAGGCGCCCATGCCGAGCTTCTCGATCTGCTTGCGGTCGAGCACCTGCACCTTGAAGCCGCACTCCTTGCCGAGCGCTTCCGCCTGGTCGGCGAGGAAGGTGGGCGTGCAGACGTTGCCGGGAAGGTTGCCGAGGTCCTTCGCGAGCGTCATGCCCTCGGCGATGGCGGTAGCGCGGCGGATGGCCGCATCGGCCTCGTTCGCCTGCTTGCGATCGGCCACCTGGATCGTGACGGAGGCGAGGGGACTCCTGCGGCCGCTCGACTTGCTCTTCATGCGATCGAAGCGATAGAGGCCGTCGGCCACCGCGAGGACCACCTGCTCGACCTTCCACGCGAGGTCGTGGCGCTTGAGCGGGAGGTCGGCGAGGCAGAAGAGGGCATCCTTCGCCCCGGTGGCGCGCAGCGCCTTCACCGCGCCCGCGAGCGCGCCGCGATAGGGCGCCTCCTGGAAGTCCTTGTCCTTGCCGAGACTCACCAGCAGCACGCGCTCGGCGGCCAGTTTCGGCACCGCATGCAGGAGGAGCGTCGCGCCCGCGCGGCCTTCGAGGTCGCCATGGTCCAGCACGCGCGCGATGTGCCCGCCGCTCGCCGCATCGACGGCGCGAGCGGCATCGGTGAGCTTGCCGCCCTCGAAGACGCCGAGGACGAGGCAGCCCGTGCGCTGCTTCTCGGGGCTTGCGGCCTTTGTGCTAAATTCCATTCGTAGTCCCCGGATCGGTGGAGTCGCGAAGGGGCGAATTATAGCGCCGCGGCCCCCGCGCCGAGCCGAGGAAATCCCGCTCCGTGATCTTCCAGCGCAGCCTCATCCGCGAGTTCAGCCTGATCGCGCTCTCCGTGGTCGGCGTGCTGCTCGCCATCATCCTCACGCGGCTGCTCATCCTGCTGCTCGGCAAGGCCTCGCTCGGGGAAGTCGTTCCCGAGGCGGTGCTGGGCCTCATCGCGTTCGGCGTCCTCAACTACCTCCCGATCCTGCTCGGCATCTCGGTGTTCGTGGCGGTGCTGCTCGCCCTCACCCGCAGCTATCGGGACAGCGAGATGACGGTGTGGTTCACCTCCGGACTTTCCATCGCCGCATGGATCAAGCCGGTGCTGCAGTTCTCGATTCCCGTGGCGCTCGTGTGCGCGCTGCTCTCGATCTGGATCGCGCCGTGGGCGCAGGCGCAGAGCGCCGAGTACCAGCGATTGCTCGAGAGCCGCGACGAGGTCTCGGCGGTGACGCCCGGCGTGTTCCGCGAATCGCGCAATTCCGACCGCGTGTTCTTCGTCGACAAGATCTCCGAGCGCGACGACGTGGTGAACAACATCTTCGTGCAGTCCACCGAGCGCGGGCAGCTCGGCGTGATCGTCGCTCAGAAGGGCTTCATCGAGACCGCGGAGAACGGCGACCGCTTCGTGGTGCTCCTGAACGGGCGCCGCTACGAGGGCACGCCGGGCACGCTCGACTACCGCGTGGTGGACTTCGAGCGCTACGCGATCCGCATCGAGCCCAAGGAGGCGCGGCCCAAGCCGCCATCGTCCAAATCGATGGGCGTGGCCTCGCTCGTCGCGACCGGCAAGCCCGAGGACATCGCGGAGCTCCACTGGCGGATCGCGCTCCCGCTCGCGGTGGTGATCATGGGCCTCTTCGCCGTGCCGCTCTCGTTCGTGAACCCGCGCTCCGGCCGCTCGTGGAACCTGATCTTCGCCGTGCTGATCTATGTCCTCTACAACAATATGCTCTCGATCTTCCAGGCATGGACCGCGGCGGGGCGCATTCCGCCGTGGCTGGGACTCTGGCCGGTGCACCTGCTGATGGTGCTGCTGATCGCGATCCTCTTCTACCGGCAGGTGGCGGGATTCCGGTGGCGCGCCTTGATGGGGTAGGGCATTTCACGGAGTG
>JAICTR010000001.1 GCA_025936275.1 Burkholderiales bacterium | reverse complement strand
GCCAGCCGACGCCGGCGGCCGCGGCGAGGAGCGCGAGGAGGACCGCCGCGCGCAGCACGCGCGCTGCGGGGGCGGCGCGCCGCCGCTCAGCCGAAGCGGCGGAACGCGAGCGTCCCGTTGGTGCCTCCGAAGCCGAACGAGTTGGAAAGGGCGAGCTCGATCTTCATGTCGCGTGCCGTCTTCGCGACGTAGTCGAGGTCGCACGCCGGGTCGGGCGTGAGGATGTTCATCGTCGGCGGGGAGACCTGGTGATGGATCGCGAGCACGGTGATCAGCGCCTCCACGCCGCCCGCGGCGCCCAGGAGGTGGCCGTGCATCGACTTGGTGGAATTCACCGCGAGGCGCCGCGCATGCTCGCCGAAGGCGGCCTTGAGGGCCGCGGTCTCGTTGGCGTCGCCCAATGGCGTCGAGGTGCCGTGCGCGTTCACGTACTGGATGTCCTCGGGATTCAATCCGGCGATGCGCAAGGCGCTCAGCATCGCGCGGCGCGGGCCGTCCATGTTGGGCGCGGTGATGTGGTTCGCATCGGCGCTCATGCCCATTCCAGCGAGCTCGGCGTAGATGCGCGCGCCGCGCCGCTTCGCGTGCTCGAGCTCCTCGAGGATGAGGATCCCGGAGCCCTCGCCCAGCACGAAGCCGTCGCGGTCCTTGTCGAAGGGCCGCGAGGCGGTGGCGGGATCGTCGTTGCGCTCCGAAAGCGCCTTGCACGAGCAGAATCCGCCCACGCCGGAGAGGTTCACGCAAGCCTCGGCGCCGCCCGCGATCATCACGTCCGCGTCGCCGTACTCGATCATGCGGCCCGCCTCGCCGACGCAGTGCGTGCTGGTGGTGCAAGCCGACACCATGGAGACGTTCGGCCCCTTGGCGCCGTACTGGATCGAGATGAGGCCCGCGACCATGTTGATGATCGTGCCCGGCACGAAGAAGGGCGAGAGGCGCCGCGGCCCCTTGGCGATCATCTCGCGGATGTTGTCCTCGATCATCGGCAGCCCGCCGATGCCCGAGCCCACCACGACGCCGATGCGCTCGGCGTTGGAGTCGTCGATCGCGAGCCCGGCGTCCTCGAGCGCCATCTTCGTCGCCGCCAGGCCGTAGTGGATGAAGGTGTCGGAGCGCCGCGTCTCCTTGAGAGGCATCCAGTCCGCGGCGTTGAAGCCTTTCACTTCCGCGGCGATGCGCGTCGGCAGCGCCGACGCATCGAACTTCGTGATCGGGCCGACACCGGTCCGCCCGTGGACGAGGTTGTCCCAGGCTTCGGCGACGGTGTTGCCGACGGGCGAGACGATCCCCAGCCCGGTTACGACGACTCTGCGCTTCGACATGATGTGGGACGCGGTGAGGGCCGCGCGCGGCGCGCGACCGGGGAATTCGCCGCGGGACTACTGCTTGGCGTGGGCCTTGACGTAATCGACGGCCTGCTGGACGTTGGTGATCTTCTCCGCTTCCTCGTCGGGAATCTCGCACTCGAACTCCTCCTCGAGCGCCATCACGAGCTCCACGTTGTCGAGGGAGTCCGCGCCCAGGTCTTCGACGAAGGAAGATTCGTTCTTGATGTCGGCCTCGGCGACTCCGAGCTGCTCGGCCACGATCTTCTTCACGCGGGCTTCAAAGTTGTCCATCGACTTCCTCCAGGCGGATTCTGGTTTGTGGTGCGAATTCTGGTCTGTGATGCGAACGAAAAACGCTCGATTCTACCATAGCGAACCCCCGATTCCGGGGCCGCGAGAGGCTCAATCCATGTGCATTCCGCCGTTCACGTGCAGGGTCGCGCCCGTCACGTAGGAGGCGGCCGGCGAGCAGAGGTAGAGCACCGCCTGCGCCACGTCCTCCACGCGCCCGAGGCGCCCCAGCGGCACGTTCTCCACCAGCTTCTTCACCTGCTCCGGCGAGAGCGCGCGCGTCATGTCGGTCTCGATGAAGCCGGGGGCGACGCAGTTCACCGTGATGTTGCGGCTTCCCACCTCGCGCGCGAGCGATTTCGAGAAGCCGACGATGCCCGCCTTCGCCGCGGCGTAGTTCGCCTGGCCGGCGTTGCCGGTGAATCCCACGACCGAGGTGACGTTCACGATACGCCCGGTGCGCGCCTTCATCATGCCGCGCAGGACCGCGCGCGACATCGCGAAGATCGACTTGAGGTCCGTCGCCTGCACCTCGTCCCACTCCTCGTCCTTCATGCGTGCGAGAAGGTTGTCGCGCGTGATGCCGGCATTGTTGACGAGGATCGCCACGGGGCCGAGCTCATTCTGCACCTCGTCCACCAGCGCCGCGCAACGCGCCGCGTCGCGCACGTCGAGCACCTTGCCGGCGCCCTTGGCGCCCAGCTCGGCAAGCCTCGCCGCGATGCCTTCGGCGCCCTTCTCGCCCGTCGCCGTGCCGACCACCGTGGCGTTGGCGCGCGCGAGCGCGGCGAGGATCGCCTCGCCGATGCCGCGCGAGGCGCCGGTGACGATCGCGACCTGTTCCTTCAGCATGCCGGGCTCCCCGCTGCGAGGGCGGCATCGAGCGCCGCCGAATCCTGGATCGCGACCGTCGCGACCTCCGGCGCGATGCGCTTCACGAGCCCGGCGAGCACCTTGCCCGGCCCGCACTCGACGATCCGGTCCACGCCCTGCGCCGCGAGGAAGCGCACCGATTCGATCCAGCGCACCGGATGGTCGAGCTGCTCGACCAGCGCCTCGCGGATGCGCGCCGGATCGTCGAAGGCGGCGACGAAGCGGTTGTGGACCACCGGCACCGCGGGCTTGCGCAATGCGACCTGCGCGAGGCGCTCGCGCAGGCGCTCGGCCGCGGGCCGCATCAGGCTGCAATGGGAGGGCGCGCTCATCGGCAGCATCACCGCGCGCTTCGCGCCCATCTCCTTCGCCTTCGCCATCGCGCGCTCGACCGCCGCGCGGTGGCCGGCGATCACCACCTGGCCCGGGGAATTGAGGTTCGCCGGCTCGACCACCTCTCCCGCCGTCGCCGTTGCGCTTTGCGCGCAGAGCTCCGCGAGCTTCGCATCGTCCAATCCCAGGATCGCCGCGATGCCGCCGGTGCCCTCGGGCACCGCTTCCTGCATCGCCTGCGCACGGAAGCGCACCAGCGGAACGGCGTCGGCGAAATCGAGCGCGCCCGCGGCGACGAGCGCCGTGTACTCGCCCAGGCTGTGGCCCGCGAACCACGCCGGCATCGGCCCGCCGCGCACGCGCCATGCGCGCCAGCAGGCCACTCCCGCGACGAGCATCAGCGGCTGCGTGTTCACGGTCAGGTTCAAGGCCTCGGGCGGACCGTCGTTCACCATCGCCCAGTAATCGACGCCCGCGAGGTCGGCCGCCTCGAGGAACGTCGCCTGCACGATCGGATCGGCGGCGAAGCCCTTCATCATGCCGACCGATTGCGAGCCTTGTCCGGGAAAGACGATCGCGAGCATGGGCGTGGCTCCCATCAATACTTGAGGAGCACCGAGCCCCAGGTGAAGCCGCCGCCCACGCCCTGCAGCAGCAGGGTGTCGCCGCGCTTCACGCGCCCCTCGCGCACCGCGACGTCGAGCGCGAGCGGCACCGAGGCGGCGGAGGTGTTGGCATGGCGATCGACGGTGACCACGCAGCGCGATTCGGCAATGCCGAGCTTCTTCGCGACGTGCGAGATGATGCGCACGTTCGCCTGGTGCGCGATGTAGGCGTCGACGTCCTCGATGCCGAGCCCGTTCGCGGCGAGCGCCTCGCGCGCATTCTCCTCGAGCACGCGCACGGCGAGCTTGAAGACCGCGCCCCCGTCCATCTTGAGCGTGGGATCGCCCTGCACCGCGCCGCCGCAGACGTGCCCGGGCGTGTTGAGGATGCCGGCGTGGCGCCCGTCGGCGTGCAGGTGGCTGGAAAGGATGCCGGGCTGGTCGGAAGCCTCGAGCACCACGGCGCCCGCGCCGTCGCCGAAGAGCACGCAGGTCGAGCGGTCCTTCCAGTCGAGGATGCGCGAGAAGATCTCCGCGCCCACCACCAGCGCGCAGCGGTGCCGCCCCGAGCGCACGAAGAGGTCGGCCGTCGCGAGCGCGTAGACGAAGCCCGAGCACACCGCCTGCAGGTCGAAAGCCGCGCCGTGCGTGACGCCGAGCTTGCCCTGCAGCAGGCACGCGCTCGACGGGAACACCATGTCGGGCGTGGAGGTCGCGACGATCACCAGGTCCACGTCGTCCGGCGTGCGGCGCGCCGCGGCGAGCGCCTTGCGCGACGCCGCGAGTGCGAGGTCGCTGGTGAATTGCCCTTCCGCCGCCACGTGCCGCTGGCGAATGCCGGTGCGCGCGACGATCCACTCGTCGCTCGTCTCGACGATCGACTCGAGGTCGCGGTTGGTGAGGACCTTGTCGGGGAGGTAGCTCCCGGTGCCGGTGATGCGTGCGTAGCCCGTCATAGCGCGGCTTGCGCGGAAGGCGGCGATGCGGCGAGCGGCGCCATCGCGGCGACCTCCTCGCCGATGCGCTCGAGAAGACCGTGGGACGCCTCGCTCGCCGCGCGCGCGATGGCGGTCGTGAAGGCGAGCCGGTCGGCCGAGCCGTGGCTCTTCACGACGATGCCGCGCAAGCCGAGGAGCGCCGCGCCGTTGTAGCGGCGATGGTCGACGCGGCGGCGGAAGGCGCGGATCACCGGCCAGGACACGAGCGCGGCGAGGCGCGTGAAGACGCTGCGCGTGTACTCCTCCTTCAGGAAATCGCCCAGCATCCGCGCGAGGCCCTCGGAAGTCTTCAGCGCGACGTTGCCCACGAAGCCGTCGCACACCACGACGTCGGTAGTGCCGCGGTAGATGTCGTCGCCCTCGACGTTGCCGTGGAAGTTGAGGGGGCTCGCGCGCAGCAGCTCCGCCGCCTTCTTCACGACATCGTTGCCCTTGATGTCCTCGGCGCCGATGTTGAGCAGCCCCACGCTCGGGCGCTCCTTGCCTTCCACCGCCTTCACCAGCGTCGAGCCCATGATCGCGAATTGCAGCAGGTTCTCCGGCGTGCAGTCCGCGTTCGCGCCCAGGTCGAGCGCGTACACCTGCCCGGTGCGCGTCGGGAGCACCGCGCAGATCGCGGGCCGGTCGATGCCGGGGAGCGTCTTCAGCACGAACTTCGCCGTGCCCATCAATGCGCCGGTGTTGCCCGCGCTCACGCAGGCCTGCGCGTGGCCGTCCTTCACCAGGTCGATCGCGACGCGCATCGAGGAATCCTTCTTGGTGCGGATGGCGGTGCGCACGTCTTCGTCCATGCCGACCACTTGCGTGGCGGACACCACGCGGATGCCGGCGCGGCCGGAAGCCCGCGCACGCGCGAGCTCGCGTCCGATCGGCTCGGAAAGCCCGACGAGGGCGAGCTCGAAGCCGGGGTGCGCGTCGAGGAAATCGAGGCACGCCGGCACGGTGACCGACGGCCCGTGGTCCCCGCCCATCGCGTCGACGGCGATGACGGTCGTCATGGGATGCGGTGGCGCGCGCCCGGCACGGGCGGCGCGGCGCTCAGTCCTTGGACTGGATCACCCGCTTGCCGCGGTAGTAGCCCGACGGCGAGATGTGGTGGCGCAGGTGCGTCTCGCCCGTGGTGGGCTCGACGGCGGTGGGCGGCGTGCCCAGGTGGTCGTGCGCACGGTGCATGCCGCGCTTCGACGGCGACTTCTTGTTCTGTTGAACGGCCATGAATTTCTCCTGTGAGGCCCTTTCCCCTCCGCGGGGAAGGCCCGTATCGTCATTGCTTGCGCTTGAGGCCCGCGAGCGCCGCGAAGGGCGTCACGCGTGAGACGGCCTCGTTGCCTCCCACGGTGTCCTCCAGGCCGGGCTTGCGCGGCACCATCGGCAGGGAGAGGAGCACCGCATCCTCGACCAGGTCGCGGATGTCCAGCGGCTCGTCGGCGACGAGGTAATCTTCCGCATCGCTTTCCTCCCCGATCGGCGGAAGCTCCTCCTCGCGGTCCACGAGGACGAGGTGATCCGAGATCGAGACGTCGTGCCGGAAAGCCTCGAGACTCACCTGGCACGTGAGAAAAACGAAGCCCTCGATTATACACGACAGGGTCTTGCGGCGTCTCCGATCCAGCGCCGCCGTGATGCGATAGTGGAGCTCGCCCTCGCCGTCGGCGAGGCTTTCCTCCAGGCGCTCGAGCTCGGCCGGCTTGAAAGTGCCGCGCCACTCCTGGGGCTTCGTGCCGATGCGGTCGGGATGGATGAGAAGCTCGGCGGACATCGTGCGATTATAGCAGGTTTGATTTTATATTTAACTTTAAGAACAACTCGTAAATGGATGTTTTCCCTAGTCTTGTACTGGCGTCTTCCTCGCCCTACCGGCGCCAGCTTTTGAGCCGCCTCGGGCTTCCCTTCGAATCCTGGTCGCCGGACATCGACGAGGCGCCGCTCGCGGGCGAAGCGCCGCGCGCCACCGCGATCCGGCTCGCCCGCGCGAAGGCGCAAGCCGGCGAGGCGCGCTTTCCGGGCGCATGGATCATCGGCTCCGACCAGGTCGCGGAGCTCGACGGGCGGCCGATCGGCAAGCCCGGGACGCTCGCGAACGCCCGCCGCCAGCTGCGCGAGCTGAGCGGCCGGAGCGCCCTCTTCCACACCGCGCTTTGCCTGTCTCGCGCTTCGGCGCGGGTGCGCGAGCGCGTCGTCACCACCGATGTGGCGTTCCGCGCGCTCTCCGATGCCGAGATCGAGCGCTATCTCGCGCGCGAGCCGGCGCTCGATTGCGCGGGAAGCGCCAAGAGCGAAGCGCTCGGCGTGAGCCTGCTCGCGCGCCTGCGCGGCGACGATCCGACGGCGCTCGTCGGCCTGCCGTTGATCGCCCTCGGGGAGATGCTGCGCGCCGAAGGCTTCGAGGTGCCGTGATGGCGAACGGCCGCCTGTACCTCGTTCCCACGTGGCTTTCGGAGGATGCACCGCCCGAAGCGGTGCTGCCCGCCGCGGTCCTCGCGCGAGCGCGCTCGCTCGAATGCTTCGTGGTCGAGAACGCGCGCTCGGCCCGCCGCTTCCTCGCCGCATGCGGCCATCCGAAGCCGATGCGCGAGCTGCGGCTTTCGACGCTCGACGAGCATACCGATCGCGCATCCGTGCCCGCTCTCCTCGCCCCGCTCCTCGAAGGCCGCGATGTCGGATTGCTCTCGGAGGCGGGCGCCCCGGCGGTGGCCGATCCCGGCGCGCAGCTCGTGGCCGAAGCCCATGCGCGCGGCATCGCCGTGGTGCCGCTCGCGGGCCCCTCGTCGATCCTGCTCGCGCTCATGGCGAGCGGCCTCGAAGGGCAGCGCTTCCGCTTCGCGGGCTACCTGCCGGTGGAGTCGGCCCCACGCCGCGCGCGGATCGCGGAGCTCGAGCGCGACTCCGCGCGCCATCGCGAGACGCAGGTCTTCATCGAGACGCCGTATCGCAACGACGCGCTCCTCGCCGATGTGCTGCACGCCTGCAAGGGCGGAACGCGCCTGTGCGTCGCGGTCGATCTCACCGCGCCCGGCGAGTGGATCCGCATGGATACCGCGGAAGGATGGAAGTCGCGGCCCTCGCCCGCGATCGGCAAGCGGCCCGCGATTTTCCTGTTGCTTGCGTGACCAGGTAAGGTTCTGCCCGGTGATGTTGAGCGGCGCGAAGCGTCCGCTCCAACATCGTTCCCGCTTCGCCTACTCCGCGGTTGTGTACAAGTTGTTGGTGCGCAGAAGCGGATACAGCGCCTCGCCCCGCACCGGCGCGGAGAAGTAGAAGCCTTGCCCCAGGCGGCAGCCCTTCGAGCGCAGCAGCGCGAGCTGGCCCGCCGTCTCCACGCCCTCGGCGATCGTCTCCAGGTCGAGGCTCCTCGCCATGTTGATGATCGCCACCACGATCGCCGTGTCGTTGGGATCGACGGTGATGTCGCGGATGAAGGACTGGTCGATCTTCAGCTTCTGGATCGGCAGGCGCTTGAGGTAGGAGAGGCTCGAGTAGCCGGTGCCGAAGTCGTCGATCGCCAGGTGCACGCCCATCTTCGAGAGGCGATTCAGGAGCGTCATCACGCCCTCGGTCTGGCGCATCACCTGGCTCTCGGTGATCTCGAGCTCCAGGCACGAGGGGTCGAGCCGCGTATCCGCGAGCACGCGCGTCACCATGTCGAAGAAGCCGCGGTCGGCGAACTGGCGCGCGGAAAGGTTCACCGCCATGCGCCGCGCCGGCAGCCCCTGGTCCTGCCACTCCTTCGCCTGCCGGCAGCCCTCGCGCAGCACCCATTCCCCGATCTCGTTGATGAGCCCGGTCTCCTCGGCGAGCGGGATGAAGTCGCCCGGCATCACGGTGCCGCTGTCCTCGGTCTTCCAGCGCACCAGGGCCTCCACCGCGATCACCTCGCCGGTCTCGAGGTTGATCTGCGGCTGGTAGTGCAGCACGAAGTCCTTCTGCACCACCGCGCGGCGCAGGGCCGATTCGAGCGTCATGCGGCGCTTCACCGCGATGTTCATCTGCGAGGTGAAGAACTGATAGGTGTTCTTGCCGAGGCTCTTGCCGTGGAACATCGCCGTGTCGGCGTTCTTCATGAGCGTCTGCGCGTCGCGTCCGTCCTCCGGATAGAGCGAGATACCGACCGACGCGCTCACGTGCTGCTCGGTCGCGCCGAGCGAGAACGGCAGCCGCAGCCCGTTCAGCACCTTCTGCGCGACCAGCGATGCCCCGCGGCTGTCCTCGAGGCTGTCGAGGAGCACGATGAACTCGTCGCCGCCCTGGCGGGCGATGGTGTCCTCGACGCGCACGCAATCGGAAAGCCTGCGCGCCACCTGGCGCAGCAGCTCGTCTCCCACGTCGTGGCCCAGCGTGTCGTTGATGTTCTTGAAGTTGTCGAGGTCGATGAAGAGCACCGCCACCTTGCGATGCGAGCGCTCGGCGCGCGCGATGGCATGCGCCAGGCGATCCTGCAGCAGCGAGCGGTTGGGCAGCCCCGTGAGGTTGTCGTGGTACGCGAGGTGCTGGATGCGCTGCTGGATCACCTTGCGGTCGGTGACGTCGCGCGAGTTGAAGACGACGCCGCCGATGTGCGGGTTGTCGAGGCAGTTGGTGCCGAGGGATTCGAAGGTGCGCCAGTTGCCGTCGCGGTGCCGCAGGCGCAGCTCGATCGGCGCGGTGGACTGGCGCGACTCGATGATGCGGCGCAGCGCCGCGCGGAAATGCTCGGCATCGTCGCGGTGCACCATCTCGAACACGTTCTTGCCGACGGTCTCGGCCGGGTCGTAGCCGAGGAGGCTCCTCAGCGCCCCGCTCTGGTAGCGCACGCGCCCATCGGCCTCGACCACGGAGATGAGGTCGAGCGAGCTCTCGGTGAGCACGCGGAAGCGCGCCTCGCTCGCTTCGAGCGCGCGCTCGGTTTCCTTGTAGCGCGTGACGTCGGTCACCACGCCGATCAGCCCCGCGACCTCGCCCTCGCGGTCGACGAAGCTCACCTTGTTGTAGAGCATCTGCCGCGTCTCGCCCGAGACGGTGGGCATGCGCACCTCGTAGGTGGTCGACGCCGGGCGATCGAAGAGCGTGCGGTCGCGCTCGTCGTGCACCCGGGCGATTTCCGGCGGGTACATGTCGAACACGGTGCGCCCGATCCAGTTCTCGGTGCCGCCGAAGAGCTCCGCCCAGGCGCGGTTGTGCACGCGGTAGCGGCCGGCGAGGTCCTTGTAGTAGACCGGATTGGGAATCGCGTCGATCAACGCGCGCGTGAAATGCAGGTGGCGCTCCAGCTCCTCGGCGGCGCGCCGCGTCTCGGTCACGTCGACGCAGGCGACGAGGATGCCCACGACGCGCTCCTCGCCGTCGCGAAGCGGCGCGGCCGAGCCGCGGATCACCATCGCGCTGCCGTCGGCGCGCACGCGCTCGAGCTGCAGGCCGTCGAGCACCTCGCCGCCGAGGATGCGCTCGCGCAGGTCGTGCGCCTCGGCATGGCGATCGGGCGGCACGAACGGCGCGAAATGGCCGAGCGCCTGCTCGCGCGTGAAGCCGAAAGTGCGCTCCGCGGCCGGGTTCCAGAACGTCACGAGACCCTGGCGGTCGGTGGTGAAGATCGCGATCGGGGAGCTCTCGACGATCGCGCGCAGGAAGCCGTCGCTCGCGCGCAGGGTGCGCTCGGCCTCGCTCGTTTCCGGCAGCGCCGCGCTCCGGCCTTCGGTGGTGAGGCTTTCCACGCGCTAGCGCAGCCCGCGCGCGGTGAACGCCGATTCGAGCGCCGCGCGCCCGAGGGCGGCGCCGAAGGACGTGCCGAAGCGGCGCGAAAGCGTCTCGAACACCGAGTCCTCCGGGGTGTAGTCGACCAGCTTCTCGGCCTTGATCACGTCGCGCGCGACCGATTGCGTGCTGCCGAAGCCGTCGGCGAGCCCGAGCTCGACGCTCTTCGCGCCGGTCCAGACCAGCCCGGAGAACATGTCGGGCGTCTCCTTGAGCCGCTTGCCGCGCCCGTCGCGCACCGCCTTGATGAACTGCTGGTGGATCTCGTCGAGCATCTTCTGCGCGTACTCGCGTTGCGTCGCGTTCTCGGGCGCGAACGGATCGAGGAAGTCCTTGTTCTCGCCCGCGGTGTAGGCGCGGCGCTCGATGCCGAGCTTGTCCATGGCGCCGGTGAAGCCGAAGCTGCTGATGATGACGCCGATCGAGCCCACGAGGCTCGCCTTGTCGACGTAGATGCGGTCGGCGGCGGCGGCGACGTAGTAGCCCCCCGACGCGCACAGGTCCTGGACCACGACGTAGAGCGGGACCGACGGATACTTCGCGCGCAGCCTCTTCATCTCGTCGTAGATGTGGCCCGCCTGCACCGGGCTTCCGCCGGGGCTGTTGATGCGCAGGATCACGCCGCGGGTGCCCGAATCCTTGAAGGCGCGGTCGAGCCCGCGGATCACGCGCTCGGCCGAAGCCTTGCCCTCCGGCGCGATCACCCCTTCGAGGTCCACGACCGCGGTATGGCTTCCGGTGACCGACGCTTCCTTCTCGCCGCGGCCGATCCAGCCGAGCCACGCGGCGACGATGGTGAAGGCGAGGATGAACCAGAGCAGCTTGAACAGCGCGCCCCATTGGCGCGAGCGTCGCTGCTCATCCAGGGCGCGCAGCGCGACGCGTTCGAGAACCGCGCGCTCCCATTGGGGCGGCGTGGGATCCGTCATGGCGTATCTTCCGTCGGCCCGGCCGCTGCCGCTTCTTCGTTGAGTAGCAAGACCCGGCCACCTTCCTCGCGCGCGCCGAGTCTTTGGAGGGATGCGCCGCGGCACGGGCCCGCCACGCACGAACCGGTGGCCGGCTGGAACAAAGCACCGTGCGTGGCGCAGACCAAGTATAGCCCAGCCACGTCGTAGAACTCACCCGGTTGCCAGTCGAGCTCGGTGCCCATGTGGGGGCAGCGATTCACGTACGCATGCACCGTGCCGCGGTAGCGCACGACGAAGCCCACGGGTGAATCCGGCTCCTCGCCGAGCGCGAAGCGCACGCCGGGCCCGCCGTCGGCGAGCGCCGCCGATTCGCAGATCACGCGTTCCCGGCGAGCCACCGGCGAAGGCCTTCGACGTTCGCGCAACGCGCGAGGGCCGGGCGCGTCGCGAGCAGGTCTTCCGGATGCGCGCCGTACGACACGGCGACCGCGTCGATGCCCGCATTGGCGGCGAGCTCCAGGTCGTGCGTCGTGTCGCCCACCATCAGCGCACGGCGCGGCTCGACGCCGGTCATCTCGAGGAGCATGAGCAGCATGCCGGGATGGGGCTTGGCGAAGCCCTCGTCGGCGCAGCGCGTCGCCTCGAACCAGGGCCTGAGACCGGTCGCGTCGAGCGCGCGCTCGAGGCCGCGCCGCGCCTTGCCCGTTGCGACCGCCAGGCGCCGGCCGCGCGCATGCAGCTCGGAGAGCATCTCCGGGACGCCGGCGTAGAGCGGCGACTCGTGCTCGCGCGCGAGGAAATGATGGCGGTAGCGCTCGGCGAGCAGCCGCTGCCCTTCCGCGTCGAGCTGCGGCGCCACGCGCCGGAAGGTGTCGGCCATGTTGAGGCCGATCACGAAGAGCGCGTCCGCCTCGCTCGGCTCCGGCGCGCCGATGTCGCGGCAGGCCGCCTGCAGGCTCGTCGCGATCACGCGCGTCGAATCCATCAGCGTGCCGTCCCAATCGAAGACGACCAGGTCGTAGCCGCTCATGGCGCGCCTTCGACGAGGAAGCGATCGCGGAAGCGCGCGAGCTCGGCGGGAAGCGGCGCACTCAGCGACATCGGCTCTCCACTGATCGGATGATCGAAGGCGAGCGACGCGGCGTGCAGGAACATGCGCTTCAGTCCTTCCTTGCGCAGCCGCCGGTTGAGCTCGAAATCGCCGTAGCGGTCGTCGCCCAGCACCGGATGCCCGAGGTGGGCGAGGTGCACGCGGATCTGGTGCGTGCGCCCGGTGAGGAGCTCCGCTTCGAGAAGGCTCGCTTCGGTTCCGCGCGAGACGCGATGGAAGACGGTCTCGGCCGCCTGCCCGCTCTCGGAGACGGTGACGCGCTTTCCTCCCTCGGCCGCCGCTCTTGCGAGGAGCGCGAGGCGCACGCGCTGGCGCTCGTTGCGGAAACGTCCGCGCACCGCGACGAGGTAGCGCTTGTCGACCACGCGTTCGCGGATCATCTCGTGCAGCGCGGTGAGGGCGGCGCGCTTCTTCGCGACCAGCAGCACGCCGGACGTTTCGCGGTCGAGCCGGTGCACGAGCTCGAGGAAGCGCGCGTCGGGCCGCATCGAGCGCAGCGACTCGATCACGCCATGCGCGATGCCGCTGCCGCCATGGACCGCGATGCCCGAGGGCTTGTCGATCGCGAGGAGCGCCTCGTCCTCGAAGAGGATCGGCAGGCGGAAGTGCGGCGCGGGGATCGTCGATTCGCGCTCGGCGAGGCGCAGCGGCGGGATGCGGATGCGATCGCCCGCGGCCACGCGATCGGAAGCGGCGACGCGGCGGCTGTTCAGCCGCACCTCGCCGCTGCGAAGGATGCGGTAGATGCGGCTCTTGGGAACGCCCTTCAGGCGCGCGATGAGGTAGTTGTCGATGCGCTGCCCGGCTTCTCCCTCGCCCACGTCGATCCAGCGCACCGCCGGGGCGGCGCCGTGCGCCGCTTTGCCTTCGGTCGCCATCCGCGTATATACTGTTATCTAGTTGATTTCCAAGCCGGAGCCTACGAGGCGCCGCAGGAGGTCGGCTTCGCAAGGAGGGTGTCCGCGATGCGGCGCCCGGGCAGGCCAACGTCGCTCGCCTGCGAGACCAAGCAGCGATGGTAAACGAATCACACGCGCTCGACGCACCACATTCCACGCCCCTGCGCGCCCCGTGCCCGCAGGAGCCAGACGAAGAACACCAGAAATCGTCCCTTCTCCGCTCACGACTCCCGTGACGCCACCAAGAATCGACTTCTGAAGTCTCGTCGCCCGGGCCGGGCCGACGCTTGCCCCTTTGCGGGCCTCGCGGCGGCTTCCCGGCCCTCTTCCGTGTTTCGAGCGCGGGAGAGAATGCCAACATGAAGCGCATGCTTTTCAATGCGACCCAGGCCGAGGAGCTGCGGGTTGCGATCGTCGATGGCCAGAAGCTCGTCGACCTCGACATCGAGACCACCGGCAAGGAACAACGCAAGAGCAACATCTATAAAGGCGTGATCACGCGCGTCGAGCCCTCGCTCGAGGCGGTGTTCGTCGATTACGGCGCCGAGCGCCACGGCTTCCTCCCCTTCAAGGAGATCGCCAAGCAGTACATGGTGGGCGACGCCGGGGAATTCGGCCGCTCCAAGATGGCCACCCACCTCAAGGTGGGACACGAGATGATCGTCCAGGTGGACAAGGACGAGCGCGGCAACAAGGGCGCGGCGTTGACCACCTACATCTCGCTCGCCGGCCGCTACCTGGTCCTCATGCCCAACAACCCGCGCGGCGGGGGCGTCTCGCGACGGATCGAGGGCGAGGACCGGAACGAGCTGCGCGAGGTGATGGACCAGCTGCAGGTGCCCGAGGGCATGAGCCTCATCGCGCGCACCGCCGGCATCGGGCGCAGCGTGGAAGAGCTGCAGTGGGACCTCAACTACCTCCTGCAGCTCTGGAACGCGATCGAAAAAGCCGCCGAGGAGGAGAAGGGCCCCTGCCTCATCTACCTCGAGTCGAGCCTCGTGGTGCGCGCCATCCGCGACCTCTTCCAGCCCGACATCGGCGAGATCCTCGTCGACACCCAGGCGATCTACGACCAGGCCTACTCGTTCATGAGCACGGTGATGCCGGGCAACGTGAACAAGGTCAAGATGTACAAGGACGACATCCCGCTCTTCTCGCGCTTCCAGATCGAGCACCAGATCGAGAGCGCCTATCGCCGGGATGTGACGCTGCCTTCGGGCGGCGCGATCGTGATCGACCACACCGAGGCGCTGGTCGCGATCGACGTGAACAGCGCGCGCGCGACGCGCGGCCACGACATCGAGCAGACCGCGTTCAACACCAACCTCGAGGCGGCGGATGAAGTCGCACGGCAGCTGCGCCTGCGGGACCTGGGCGGCCTCATCGTGATCGATTTCATCGACATGGAGAGCGCGAAGAACCAGCGCGAGGTGGAGAACCGCCTGCGCGACGCCCTGCGCCACGACCGCGCGCGCGTGCAGATCGGCAAGATCTCGCGCTTCGGGCTCCTCGAGCTCTCGCGCCAGCGCCTGCAGCCCTCGCTCGAAGAGACCACCCATTCGCCCTGCCCGCGCTGCCACGGCACCGGCTACATCCGCGACACCGCCTCCACGGCGCTGCACGTGCTGCGCATCCTGCAGGAAGAGGCGATGAAGGAGAACACGGCCGCGATCCACGCGCAGGTTCCGGTGGACGTCGCGACCTACCTCCTCAACGAGAAGCGCTCGGAGATCTTCGCGATCGAGGCGCGCCTCAAGGTGCACGTGCTGCTGATCCCGAACCCGGGCCTGCAGACGCCGAACTACCACGTCGAGCGGCTGCGCCACGATTCGCCGCAGCTCGACGCACAGACGCCGAGCTACGAGCTGGTCACCGTGCCCGACGAGGAGGCGGTAGGCATGCCGACGAAGGCGCCCGAGGTGCGCGCCGCGCGGCCCGAGCCGCTGGTGAAGGGAATCCGTCCCGCGCAGCCGGCGCCGATGGCGATCGAGCAGCCGATCGTCTCGCCGCGGCCCGCGCCGCAAGCGCCGATCGCCGCCGCGGCCGGCGCCGCGCACGAGGAGAAGCACGGCATCCTCGACATGCTGTTCGGTTGGCTGCGCAAGCCCGCCGAACCCGTCGAAGCACCCGCGCCGCGTGCAGCGGCTCCGACGCCGGCACTCGAAGAGAAGAAGCCCGGCCGTGGCCACGAGCGCGGCCGCGGCGAGCGCGGGGAACGAGGACGGCGCGGCGAAGGCCGGCGCACCGAGGAGCGACGCGGCGAGGGACGCGGTGAAGCGCGGCGCGGCGAAGGCCGCCAGGAGCGACGTCCCGAAGGCCAGCCGCGCGGGGAGCGCGAAGGACGCGAGCCGCGTGAGCAGCGGGAGCCGCGTGAAGCGCGCGAGCAGCGTGAACCGCGCGAGCAGCGTGAAGCGCGCGAAGCCCGCGAGCCGCGCGAGCAACGGGAGCCGAGGGAACCGCGCGAGCCACGGCAGGGGCCGCGCGCGCCGCGCGGCGAAGCGCCGCGCGCCGAGAACGGTGAATCGACGGTGCGCAACGAAGGCGCGCCCGCCATTGGCGCGCCGGCCGCCGCGGATGCGGGCGAAGGAACGAGCGCGGGTCGCCGCCGTCGTCGTGGACGCGGCCGTAGCGGGGAACGCGGCGATCGTCCGCCGCGCGAGGGCGTCGCGTCGCAGCAGAACGAAGCGACCACCCTCGCCTCGGAGGCTTCGCATCCGCAAGACGCGATGCCCCGCGAGCACGCTCGCGACGAAGAGCCGCGTCGTGAAGAATCGCATCGCGAAGAAACGCGCCGTGAAGAGCCGCGCCGCGAGGAAGCCATGCAGCGCGAGGAACCGGTCCGGGCGTCCGCGGCTGCGGCCGAGCCGCCGCGTGCACCGGTGCTTCCGCACGTGGAATTCCATGCGGTGAGCGAGCACGAGGACAACCAGGAGACCGCGCCGCATCACCGCCGGCAGCGTCGCAACCGTGCCGGCGAATCCGGGTCCGCGCCGGTGCAAACCCCGTTGCAACTCGTGGAAACGCAGGCCGAGGTCCCGCCCGCATCCACCCTGGAAGAAGACGATTTGCCGCGCCGCACGCGCCCACGTCGCCGCCGCAACGCGCCCACCGACACCGGCCCGCTGCAGCTCGTCGAGACGCAACCCGGCGAGACACCGCCCAATCCATGATGAGCCACGACAACCCGATCGATTTCTACTTCGAGTTCTCCTCGCCCTACGGCTACATCGCCTCGCAGGTCGCGGAGCCGCTCGAGCGCAGGATCGATCGCAAGCTGCGTTGGCGGCCGATCCTGCTCGGCCCGATCTTCAAGGTCACCGGGCAGGCGCCGCTCACCAGCGTGCCGTTGAAGGGCGATTACGCGAAGCGCGATTTCTCGCGCACCGCGCGCATGCACCAGGTGGAGTACCGGCATCCCGACCGCTTTCCGATCGGGACCGTCGCGGCGTGCCGCGCCTTCTACGCGCTCGACGAGCGGGATCCGGACGCCGCGCGCCGTCTCGCGATGGCCCTGTATCGCGCCTACTTCACCGCGAACCGCGACATCGGCGAGGCGGCGGGCATGCTCCAGGTGGCGCAGGAAGCGGGCCTCGATGCCAAGGCGCTCGGCGCCGCCATCGAGGATCCGCGCATCAAGGAGCGCGTGAAAGCCGAAGTGGACGGCGCAATCGCGGCGGGCGTCTTCGGCTCGCCATTCTTCATCGCGGACGGCGAGCCGTTCTGGGGCGTGGACCGCATCCCGATGCTCGAGGATTGGGTCCGCAAGGGCGGCTGGTAAGCCGTCCCCGCGTTCGCGGGGTTCAGGTCGCGTTCGCGGGGATGACGTTCACGCCGCCGCGGCCGGCAACGACGGCCGTGCGGCGGAGAGCGCCCAGATCGCATCCAGCCCGATGAGGATGCCGAGGATCAGCTGGTTCCATCCCGCGCCGTGCTCCGTCCCCCAGAAGCCGAGGACGAACGGCGAGATGATGAGCCAGATCCCCAGCACCAGCTCGACCCACTCTTCCCAGCGCCGCGCGGTGGCGAGCGCCGCCCAGCCGAACGCGAACACCAGGATCCCGAGGATGTAGGAGTTGCGCGCCGCCACGCTCCCCGTCGATTCGTAGCCGCCCATCCAGAACGGCGCGACGAAGAGCCAGATGCCGAAGATCAGCATCACCCAGTCCTGCCAACGTTTCGTGCCCATGGCAAACCTCCGATCGTTCCATGTGTTTTTGGGACGAAGCGCGGCGAAGCGAGTTCCGGACGAATTTTTTGGCCGGCGGCGCGCGATTTAAGCCCGCGTTAAGCCGCGCGCGCCACGCTGGAGGTTTGCGCCGCAAGCCGTGCCTCGCATCGCCTTTCCCCAATCCGCGTAGCATCGAAGCATGGATTCCACGAAGCTCGGCATCGTCTGCGTCTCGGACGCGCGCGAGCCGCTGCAGATGGCGGCGATGATCGCCTCCGTCGCCGCGGTGAGCGGGCGGCCGGTGCTGGTGCTCGTCGCGATGAACGCGCTGCGCCATTTCGTGAGGGAGGCGCGCCCGCGCGCGCCGGCGCAGGGACGCGCCGGCGAAATTCTCGAGGAGAAGCACGTGACCGATTTCCAGGCGCTCTTCGCCCATGCGATCGAGCTCGGCGGCGCGCGCATCCATCCCTGCTCCATGGCGATGGACGTTCTCGGGCTCGCGCGCGACGACCTCGATGCGAACCTCGGCGAGCCGATGGGCCTCATGCAGTTCCTCGACGAGGCGGCGGGCGGGCAGCTCCTTTCCTTCTGACCGGCGACGGAGATCCGATTGGCCGACCGCAAGCTCATCGACGCGCGCGGCAGCTTCTGCCCGGGGCCGCTGATGGAGCTCATCGCCGCGATGAAGATGGTGCCGGTGGGCGACGAGCTCGAGGTGCTGTCGAGCGATCGCGGATCGGCCTCGGAAATCCCGCAGTGGCTGAAGAAGGCCGGGCACGAGCATCTCGGCACATCCGAAGAGGGCGGCGTGTGGCACATCCGCGTGCGCCGCGCGCGCTGAACGAAGCGCAACGCGAAGGAGGCACATGAAGATCCTCATCGTCGGCGGCGGCATGGGCGGCACCATCCTCGCGAACAACCTGGCCCGGCGGCTGAAGGCCGAGATTAAGGCCGGCACGGTGCAGGTCGAGATGCTCTCCGCGTCGGACAAGCACGCCTACCTGCCGGGCCTGCTCTACGTCGCGCTCGGGCGCATGGCCCCCGCCGAGCTCTACCGCGACCAGGCGAGCCTCCTCGAGCCGGGCATCGCGTTCTCGGTGGATCCGGTGACCGAGTTCGATCTCGATACGAACCAGGTGAAGACGCGCGGCGGCCGAACGGTCGGCTACGACTTTCTCGCCATCGCCACCGGCTCGCGTATCTGGCCCGAGAGCATCCCCGGGCTCGCGGAGAACGCGGAGTTCTTCTACACCGAGGAGACCGCGGTGAAGATGCTCGGCCGCCTGCGCGAATTCCAGGGCGGCAAGGTGGTCGTCGCGGTTGGTGTGCCGCACAAATGCCCGATGGCGCCGCTCGAGATCACGTTCATGCTCGACGACTGGTTCCGCGAGCGCGGCATGCGCGACAAGGTCGAGCTCCACTACACGTACCCGATCGGCCGCACGCACTCGCTCGAGAACGTGGCCAAGTGGGCGACGCCCGAGATGGAGCGCCGCGGCATCACCTACGAGACGTTCTTCAACCTGAAGGAAGTCGACGGCGCGCGCAAGGTGCTGAAGAGCGAGGAAGGCGGCGAGACGAGCTACGACCTGCTGGTCTCCATCCCGGCGCACAAGGGCATGGCGGTGATCGAGGAGAACAAGCTCGGGCAGAACGGCTGGATCCCGACCGACCGCGAGAGCCTCAAGATGCAGGGTCGCGAGAACGTCTTCGTGCTCGGCGACACCACCAACCTCCCGATCAGCAAGGCGGGCTCGACCGCGCACTTCGAGGCCGAGGTGATCGGCGAGAACCTCGCGGCGATCGCGCGCCGCGGCGCTCCGGTGCGCCGCTACGACGGCAAGGTGTTCTGCTTCATCGAGGCGGGAAGCGACCGCGCGACCTACGCCATGTTCACGTACACGCAGCCGCCCGATCCGCGCGAGCCCACGCGTGCGATCCACTGGTTCAAGCTCGCGTACAACCAGCTCTACTGGGCCTCGGCCCGCGGCCTGCTCTAGGAGGCGCCATGAACGATACTTCCGTGCCATCCCCTTCCGCGCAACTCGAGGGCCTGCTCCACGCGATGCAGGATGCGGCGACCGACGACATGGTGACGCGCCTCGCGGCGCTCGCCTCCGACGTGACGCTCGCGCTCGACCGGCTGAACGCGAGCGGCACGCTGCGGCGAATCGAGGAGCTCGTCGCCTGCATGGCGCAGGCGCAGAAGGACGTGCAAGGCGCGCCCGCGCCCGGCGGCGGGCTCATGGCGCTCCTCGCGATGCTGCGCGATCCCGAGAACCAGCGCGCCCTCCAGTATTTCCTCGCGCTCGGGCGGCGCATGCGCTCTGCATGCGCCGAGCCGCGCCGTTGAAGCGGAACCCGGAGAAGACCGTCAAGCCGCAAGCTCGAGCAGGCTTGCGATGACGGCGTCGGCCCCGGCGTCGCAAGCCGGGCGGCCGCGGTTGTAGCCGTAGTCGACCAGCACGACGGGACAACCGGCCGCGCGCGCGGCGACGGCGTCGAGCGACGAATCGCCGACGAAGAGCAGCTCGCGCGGCGCGATGCCGAGCGCGGCGCACGCCTTCAGCAGCAGGTACGGCACGCGTTCGTGGAGGGCGTGCACGCGGTCGCCTTCGACCTCGACGGCACGCTCGTCGACTCCGCGCCCGACCTGCTCGCGCGCCATGTTGCGGCGCAGGAAGCGCCCGTTGCGCACCACCGGCAGCTCGCGCGCGGCGGCGATGTGCAGCCGCGGGAACTTGAAATCGAGCCGGTCGATCACCGTCGCCCAGCCGAAGATCACCGCCGCGAGGGCGACGTCCTCGGTGATCGACCGGTAGCCGCCCGCCATCGCGTTCTGCACCGCATCGGCGATCAGCACCACGATCAGCAGGTCCGCGTTCACGAGCCCGCCCACCTGGCGGCGCCTAGCGCGGCGCCATGACCGGCAGCAGCCGCGCCGTCTCCAGGCGCACCGCCTCGTAGCACTCGCAGGAGAGCTTCTCCAGCTTCGCGCGGTCGAGCACCTTGATGTGGCCGCGGCGGTAGCTGATGACGCCGGCCTTCTGCAGCTTGCCCGCCGCCTCGGTGACGCCCTCGCGGCGCACGCCGAGCATGTTGGCGATGAGCTCCTGCGTCATGGTGATCTCCGCGACCGGGAGCCGGTCGATGCTGAGGAGCAGCCAGCGGCACAACTGCTGGTCCACGGAATGATGGCGGTTGCACACCGCGGTCTGCGCCATCTGCGTGATGAGCGCTTGCGTGTAGCGCAGCATCAGGTGCTGCATGCCGCGCCCGCGCGTGAACTCCTCCTTCATCGCCGGGCCCGGCAGGCGCCACGCGCTTCCGGCGCTCTGCACCACCGCACGGCTCGGCGTGGTCTCCCCGCCCATGAAGATGGAGATGCCGACCACGCCTTCATGGCCGACCACGGCGATCTCGGCCGATTCGCCGTTCTCGAGCACGTAGAGCAGCGAGACGATGCAATCGGTCGGGAAATAGACGTAATCGATGTGCCGGCCGGACTCGTATAGGACTTCCCCGAGCCGCATGTCGACGAGCTCCAGGCGCGGGCGCAGCCGGTTGCGCTCGGCCGGGGAAAGCGCGTCGAGCAGCTGGTTGTTCAGGGGACGACGCGGCATTCGAGGCTCCCTCGCCCGGAGCATTCCTGCAAGGCCGCGCTCGCCACGTTGCGGACGGGGCCGCGGTCATGCCAATGGCCCAGTCTAACCCGCGCGGTGCCGGCGGATGCACGGCCGCGGGCGCGCCTATCCGCAGATGCGCTCGTAGATCGCGAGATCCGACCGGTAGCACGAGCATGCGGCGCGCTCGAGGCCCTTGCGGTCGCGGATCGTGATGGCGCCGCGAGCATAGACGATGAGCTCGCGCTCCTGCAGCGCGCCCGCCGCCTCGGTGATTCCCACCCGCCTCACGCCCAGCATGTAGGCGAGGAACTCGTGCGTGATGCGGAATGACGCGGAGTGCGCCCGGTCGGACGTCATCAGCAGCCAGCGCGCGAGGCGCTGCTCCACGAGGTGGAAGCGGTTGCAGCCGGAGCTGCGGATGAGCTGGCTCATCACGACATAGGTGTAGCGATGGACGCTCCTGCGCAGCGACGGGACGGCGGCGAGCTCGCGCCCGAACGCCCCGGCGCCCATGCGCAGCGCCGGGCCGCTGCCCTGGACCAGCGCGTGCACCGGGGAAATTCCGACGCCCATCGCGACTCCCAGCCCGTAGAGCCCTTCGTTTCCGGCGAGCGCCACCTCGAGGTGGTCCTTCCCCCCCATCGGCGTCACCTGCGAGATGAAGCTCGCGGTGGGGAAGTAGACATGCCGCACCGCCTCGCCGGGCTCGCCGAGGACATCGGGGACCGCGAGTTGCACGTTTTCGCATCGCGCGACGACGCGCGCACGATCGCGCGCCGGGAGCCGATCGAGCAGGCGGTTGGTGCGTGGCGCGGCGGATGCGGCCGGAGGCAAATCGGGAACCCGGGGAGCTGGAAGGAGAGAGTCCCAGTGTGGGCGCCGTCGCCCGCGGCGTCTGCGCGCTGCCGCACAGAGCGGCCGCTCGCCTATGTTCGCTATCGCACGGACGCACCACCCGGCCGCGCGTAATCTGGCTTCGACAGGACGCCTTTCGGCCTCCGGGAACCCGCCATGCTGCAGCATTTTCTCGAACAAAACCGCGCGCAACTCATCGAGCGCTGCCGATCGAAGGTGGCGCTGATGCGCGCGTCGCGCCCGGATGCGAGCGAGCTCGACCAGGGGATCCCGCTCTTTCTCTCGCAATTGGTGGATACGTTGCGGGCGCGCAAGGTGGCGGATGGGCCGCCCGCGGGCAGCGAGGCGAGGAACGGGCCGCGCGACCTGCCCGGCGAAATCGCGAGCTCCGCGACCAAGCACGGCTACGAGATGCTGTTGCGCGGGTTTTCCATCGAGGAAGTGGTTCGCGAGTATGGCGACCTTTGCCAGGCGATCACGGGTCTCGCGGCCGAAAGCCGCGTGCAGTTCTCGAGCGACGAGTTCAACATCCTCAACCGGTGCCTGGACGTCGCGATCGCCGACGCCGTGAGCGAGTTCCAGCGCCAGCGCGAACGGCGCACGTCCACCGACGAACGCCGCGCCGAAACCGAGCGGCTGGGCTCGCTCATGCACGAGCTGCGCGGATTTCTCGGCACGGCGACGCTCGCGTTCGCGGCGCTGAAGAGCGGCGCGATCGGCCCGGCCGGCGCCACCTCGGCGGTGCTCGAGCGCAGCCTCGGGGGCATGCGCGAAATGATCGATCGCACGTTCGCGCAGGTGCGCCTCGATGCGGGCACCGCGCCTCGTCTCGAACGCATCGAGCTGCGGCGCTTCATCGCCGACGTGCACGTGGCGGCGAGCCTGTCCGCGCATTCGTATCGCTGCAGCCTCGAGGTGTGCGCGGTCGATGGCGGCCTGGAGGTCGAGGCGGACGCGCAGCTGCTGCACTCGGCGGTCTCGAACCTCCTGAACAACGCATTCAAGTTCACGCGCCCGCACGGGCACGTGCAGCTGCGGGCCCATGGGGTCGGAGAGCGGGTGCTGATCGAGGTGCGCGACGAATGCGGGGGCCTGCCGGAAGGCAAGGCCGAGCACCTGTTCGCTTCGTTCAACCAGCAGGGCGCCGATCGCAGCGGCCTGGGGCTGGGGCTTTCCATCGCGCGCCGCGCCGCCGAGACCATGGGCGGCTCGGTTCGCGCGAGCGACGTGCCGGGAACGGGATGCGTGTTCACGATCGATCTGCCGCGGCCGTTCGAGGCGATCGCGCTCGACCACGCCGCCGAGGTTGCCCACGCCCGGCCGTAACGCCCTCGACGAAACGCCGCCGCTGCGCTCGGAGCATTTCAGCGCGGATCGGATGGAGCAGCACGGCAGGAGCCTCGGGCTCGCGCATCGCCTGCTCCCCGGGCGCGGCCGCGGGGATCCGCTGCTCTCGCGCCTCGCCGCCAACGAAACCGTCCTCACGCAGGTCTGCGCGCTGCTCGGCGGGACGCTCGCCGACGAACGCCGCAACACCCCGGCGGCCGACTGGCTGCTCGACAACTTCTACCTCATCGAAGAGCAGGTGCGCACCGCGAGGAGCCACCTGCCGAAGGGCTACAGCCGCGAGTTGCCGCGGCTTTCCGCCGGGCCGTCGGCGCGCCTGCCGCGCGTCTATGGCCTCGCCTCCGAGGCGATCTCGCACGGCGACGGCCGGCTCGACCGCGAGGTCCTCGCGCGCTTCGTGGCGGCCTACCAGGCCGTGGCGCCCCTCAAGCTCGGCGAGCTCTGGGCCATTCCCATCATGCTCAGGCTGGCGCTGATCGAGAACCTGCGGCGCGTGGCGGCGCGCACCGCGGCGGCGACATTGCTCCGCGGCCGCGCCGACGCCTGGGCGGACCGGATGATCGAAGTCGCCGAGCGCGATCCCAAGAGCCTCGTCCTGGTGATCGCGGACATGGCGCGCTCCGACCCGCCGATGGCGAGCGCGTTCGTCGCGGAGCTCGCGCGCCGCCTGCAGGGCCGCAGCGCCGCGCTCGCGCTCGCCCTCACCTGGATCGAGCAGCGGCTCGCCGAATCGGGCCTGAGCATCGAGCAGCTCGTGCAATCCGAGAACCAGGAACAAGCGCGCGACCAGGTCTCGATCGGCAATACCATCGGCAGCCTGCGATGGCTCGCTGCGATCGACTGGCGCGCCTTCGTCGAATCGATCAGCGTGGTCGAGCAGGCGCTGCGCGAGGATCCCGCCGGCGTCTATCCGCGCATGGATTTCTCCACCCGCGACCGCTACCGGCACGCGGTGGAGGAGCTCGCGAAGGAAGGCCGCGTCGACGAAGGCGAGGTGGCGCGCAAGGCGATCGAGCTCGCGCGGGCTTGCGCCGGTCCTCCGGCCGGGGGCGACGATCGCGGCGCGCACGTCGGCTTCCACCTCGTGGACGCGGGCCGGCCGCGCCTCGAGCGTGCGATCGGCGGGCGCCGCTCCCCGCGGCGCGCGCTCGCGCGGGCCGCGCGCCGCGCCGCGTTGCCCCTCTATCTCGGCGCGATTGGGGCACTCACCCTCGCGCCGATCGCGCTGCTGCTGGCGCTGAGCGATGCGGCGCAGGCTTCGCCGCCGACCCTGGCCGCCCTCGCGGTTCTCGGCGTGCTTGCCTCGAGCCAGCTCGCCGTGGGCGTGGTGAACTGGCTCGCGACCTTGCTCGTGGAGCCGCAACGCCTGCCGCGCATGGATTTCTCGGCCGGCCTCGCCCCCGAGGCGCGCACGCTGGTCGCCGTGCCCGCCATGCTCACCGACGCGCACGGTATCGAGGCGCTCGCCGAAGCGCTCGAGGTGCGCTTCCTCGCCAATCGCGACGACCTCCTTCACTTCGGGCTCGTGACCGACTTCCTCGATGCGCCGGCGCGGCAGCTGCCGGGCGACGACGTCCTCGTCGGGCTCGCGCGCGAGGCGATCGAGCGCCTGAACCAGCGATATCCGCGCCTCCCGCATCCCGCCGACGGCGGCGCCGCGGGCGACAACTTCTATCTCTTTCATCGGGCGCGCCGCTGGAATCCGCGCGAAGGCGCGTGGATGGGATACGAGCGCAAGCGCGGCAAGCTCGCCGCCCTCAACGCGCTGCTGCGGGGGCGCGCCGCGGACCGCTTCGCGCTGGTCGTGGGCGATACCGCGGTCCTCGCGCGGGTGAAATACGTGATCACGCTCGACGCCGACACGCAGCTGCCGCGCGACTCGGCGCGCCAGTTCGCCGCGGCGATGGCGCATCCGCTCAATCGCCCGCGCTTCGTCGCCGCGGGGCGGCGTGCCGCGATGGTGGTCCACGGCCATGCGATCCTGCAGCCGCGCGTGAGCGCGAGTCTCGCGGGCGCCAACCGCTCGCGCTACGCGCGGCTGCACGCGGGCGAGGCCGGCATCGATCCCTACACGCGCTCGGTCTCGGACGTCTACCAGGACCTGTTCGGCGAAGGGTCGTTCATCGGCAAGGGCATCTACGACGTCGATGCTTTCGAGCGCGCCCTCGGGGGACGCTTCCCGGACGATCGCATCCTCAGCCACGACCTGCTCGAAGGCTGCTATGCGCGCTCGGGGCTGCTGAGCGAGGTCGAGCTCTACGAGGAGCATCCGGCGAGCTATCTCGCGGATGCGAGGCGGCGGCGGCGCTGGATCCGCGGCGACTGGCAGCTCGTGCACTGGCTGCTGCCGCGCGTGCCCGGGCCGGCGGGAGCGCGCGAGGCGAACCCGCTCTCGATGCTCTCGCAGTGGAAGCTCTTCGACAACCTGCGGCGCAGCCTCGTGCCGGTCGCCATCACGCTGCTGCTGTTCGCCGCATGGACGGCGGTCCCGCGCGCTTGGCCCTGGACCCTGGCGGTGCTCGCGATCCTCGTGCTGCCTTCGGCGTTCGCGCTGCTCCCCGGCCTGCTGCGCAAGGACGACGACCTCTCCCCGCGCCGCCACCTCGCGGCCGGTGCCGATGCCGCCGCTCGCCATGCCGCGCACATCATGCT
Organism: Burkholderiales bacterium; assembly: GCA_025936275.1. Taxonomy (GTDB): domain Bacteria; phylum Pseudomonadota; class Gammaproteobacteria; order Burkholderiales; family Usitatibacteraceae; genus Usitatibacter. The sequence continues at coordinate 14,194 of JAICTR010000001.1, read as the reverse complement.
CTCGCTCGCGCTGCTGCCCTACGAGGCCGCCGTGAACGCGGGTGCCATCGCATCCACCGCATGGCGCGTGCTCGCCAGCCGCCGGCGCCTGCTGGAATGGAATCCATCGGCCGGCGGGGAGGCCGACCGCGCGGCGGCGCCAGGCGGCGCGCTCGCCGGGCTCGCGTCGTCCTTCCGCGCGATGTGGCCGGCTCCTCTCATCGCGGCCGCCATGGCGATCGCGCTGGCCGTATCGGCGCCGTCGGCGTTGCCGCAGGCCGCGTTCTTTCTCGTGTTGTGGGCCGCCTCGCCCGCCATCGCCTGGTGGATCAGCCGTCCCCTCGTGCGCCGCGGGCCCGGCCTCGACGCGAGCCAGGTGCTCTTCCTGCGCGGCCTCGCGCGCAGGACCTGGGGGTTCTTCGACGTCTTCGCCGGCGCGCAGGAGAATTGGCTCGCGCCGGACAACTGGCAGCAAGCGCCGGCCGAGGCGCTCGCGCACCGCACCTCGCCTACCAACATCGGGCTGGGCCTGCTCGCCCATCTCGCCGCCTGCGACTTCGGCTACATCGCCGCCGGCGATCTCATCGAGCGCACCGCCCACACGCTCGGCACGATGGCGCGGCTCGAGCGTTGCCAGGGACATTTCTACAATTGGTACGACACCCGAACGCTCGCGCCGCTGCCCCCACGCTACATCTCCGCGGTGGACAGCGGCAACCTCGCGGGTCACCTGCTCACGCTGCGGCCGGGCCTGCTGGAGCTCGCGGACCGTCCGGTCGTGCGAGCGCGCTGGTTCGAAGGGCTCGCCGACACCGCGCGCATCGTCGCCGAGTCGGCCCCGGCAGCCGCGCTCGCGCCGCTCGCGCGCCTGCAGCGGGATCTCGCCGCGACATGCGCATGCCCGCCCACGACGATCGATGCGACCCGCCGGTCGCTCGGCCCGCTCGAGCAGACGATCGCCGAGGTCGCGGCGCGCCTCGCCGAGAACGCCCCCGATGCCGGCGCCCCGCCCGCGGCCGAAGCGCGATTCTGGGCCGCTGCCCTCGTCCGCCAGTGCGCCGGCCTTCGCGCGGAGATGGCGTTCCTCGCGCCATGGGAAACGCCGCCCGCGACCGAGGGCGCGCCGATGGGCGGCCGCGCGATTCCGACGCTGCGCGAGCTCGCCGCATTCGAGTCGCGGCAACTGCCGGCCGGCGCGCGCCGGCCCGCCACCGACCGCATGGCGCAGCTCGAGCGGCTCGCCGCGCGGTGCGAGGAGCTCGCGCGTGCGGACTACGGGCTGCTCTACGACGGCGCGCGGCATCTTTTCGCCATCGGCTACAACGTCGAGGAGCGCCGGCGCGACGCGGGCTACTACGACCTCCTCGCATCGGAAGCGCGCCTGGCGAGCTTCGTCGCCATCTCGCTCGGCGAGATCGCGCAGGAAAACTGGTTCGCGCTGGGCCGGCTGCTCACCAACGCCGGCGGACGGCCGGTGCTCCTCTCGTGGAGCGGCTCGATGTTCGAGTACCTGATGCCGCTCCTCGTGATGCCGACCTACGACAACACGCTCCTCGACCAGTCCTGCGGCGTGGCGGTCGCGCGCCAGATGGCGTACGGCAAGCAGCGCGGCGTGCCCTGGGGCATCTCGGAATGCGGCTACAACTCGGTCGACGCGAGCTCGAGCTACCAGTACCGCGCCTTCGGCGTCCCCGGCCTGGGCATGAAGCGCGGCCTTGCCGAGGACCTCGTGATCGCGCCCTACGCTTCGGCGCTCGCGCTGATGGTGGCGCCCGAGGCGTCGTGCGCGAACCTGCAGCGCCTCGCCGGCGCCGGCCTCGCGGGCCGCTTCGGCCTCTACGAGGCGATCGATTACACGCCGGCGCGCGTGCCCCGTGGGCAGGCGGGCGCCGTGGTGCGTTCGTTCATGGCGCACCACCAGGGCATGATCCTGCTGTCCGTGTCGCATGCGCTGCACGATCGCCCGATGCCGCGGCGCTTCGCCTCCGATGCGCTTTTCAAGGCGACGCTGCTGCTGCTCCAGGAACGCGTGCCGAAGGCGGCCGGCTCCCATCCGCATCCCGCCGAGCGTTCCGCGACGCGCGCGCCCTCCGGCGATCAGGCGCCGGTCCGCGTCGTGGCGAATCCCGACACGCCCGTGCCCGAAGTGCAGCTGCTCTCGAACGGCCGATACCACGTCATGGTGACCAGCGGCGGCGGCGGAAGCAGCCGCTGGAAGGATCTCGCCATCACGCGCTGGCGCGAGGACGGCACGCGCGATGCGTGGGGCACCTTCTGCTACGTGCGCGACCTGGCGAGCGGCAGGTTCTGGTCCGCCGCCCACCAGCCCACGCTCGAGCGCGCCGCGCGTTACGAGGCGATCTTCTCCGAGGGGCGCGCGGAATTCCGCCGCAGCGACGAAGATTTCGAGTGCCATACCGAGATCGTGGTCTCGCCCGAGGACGACATCGAGCTGCGCCGGCTGCGCATCACCAACCGCTCCCGCGCCGCGCGCACGATCGACATCACGAGCTACGCCGAGGTGGTGCTCGCACCCGCCGCGGCCGACGCGCTGCACCCGGCGTTTTCCAACCTGTTCGTGCAAACGGAGATCGTCGCGGCGCGCCAGGCCATCCTCTGCACGCGTCGGCCGCGCTCGCTGCAGGAGCAGCCGCCGTGGATGGTCCACCTGATGGCGGTGCGCGCGGCCGCGGCCGGCGAGGCCTCCTACGAGACCGAGCGCATGGGCTTCGTCGGCCGCGGGCGCACGCCGGCCGCCCCGCGCGCGATGGCCGACGCACGGCTTTCCGGGCACCAGGGCTCGGTGCTCGACCCGATCGTCGCGATCCGCAACGCCGTCGTGCTCGAGCCGCAGCAGACGGCGACCGTCGACATCGTCTCCGGCATCGCCGCGACGCGCGAGGCCGCGCTGGCGCTCGCCGACAGGTACCAGGATCGCCACCTGGCCGATCGCGCGTTCGACCTGGCGTGGACCCACGCCTCGGTCGTGCTGCGCCAGATCAACGCCACCGAGCGCGATGCGCAGCTTTACGCGCGCCTCGCCGGATCGGTGATCCACGCCAATGCCGCGCTGCGCGGCGAGGCGTCGTCCATCGCGCGCAACCGCCGCGGGCAATCGGACCTGTGGGGCTACTCGATCTCGGGCGACTTGCCGATCGTGCTGCTGCAGATCGCGGACGCGCGGAGCATCGAGCTCGTCCGTCAACTGGTCCAGGCGCACGCGTATTGGCGATTGAAGGGCCTCGCCGTGGACCTCGTCATCTGGAACGAGGAACGCGGCGGCTACCGCCAGCAGCTGCACGACCAGATCATGGGCCTCATCGCCGCCGGCGTCGAGGCGCAGGTCATGGATCGGCCCGGCGGCATCTTCGTGCGCCGCGCCGAGCAGATCGCCGAGGAGGACCGCGTCCTGCTGCAATCGGTCGCGCGCGTCGTGCTCGGCGATCGGCGCGGCAGCCTCGCGGAGCAGGTGAACCGGCGCGGCGTCGTCGCGGCCCCCATCGCGCGCCTGGTGCCGGGCCGCACCTTGCGCACCGAGGCGCCGGCCGCCGCGCCGCCGCGCGAGCTGATCCTCGTCAACGGCCCGGGGGGATTCACGCCCGATGGGACCGAATACGTGATCACGCTCGACGCGGGCCAGACGACGCCGGCGCCCTGGGCCAACGTGATCGCCAATCCGGAATTCGGCACGGTGGTTTCCGAAAGCGGGGGCGCGTACACATGGAGCGAGAACGCCCACGAGTTCCGCCTCACGCCATGGCACGACGACCCGGTGAGCGACGCGAGCGGCGAAGCGTACTACCTGCGCGACGAGGAATCGGGCCGCTTCTGGTCGCCCACCGCGCTGCCCGCGCCCGGCTCCGGCGCCTACGTGTCGCGACACGGGTTCGGCTACAGCGTCTTCGAGCATCGCGAGGACGGCATCGTCTCGCAGCTGTGGGTGTACGTGGCGATCGACGCGGCGGTCAAGTTCGCGGTGCTCGAGGTGCGCAACGCCTCGGGTCGTGCACGGCGGCTCTCCGCCACGGGATACGTCGAGTGGGTGCTCGGAGACCTGCGGCCGAAGACCGCGATGCACGTCGTGACGGAGCTCGACCGGGAGAGCGGCGCGCTCCTCGCGCGCAACTCGTACAACACGCTGTTCGCGGACCGCGTCGCCTTCTTCGACGTGGACGAGCCCCTGTGCAGCGTGAGCGGCGATCGCGCCGAGTTCCTCGGCCGCAACGGCGCGCCGGACGCCCCGGCCGCGATGGCGCGCCGCCGGCTTTCGGGCAGCGTCGGCGCGGCGCTCGATCCGTGCGCCGCGATCCACGTCCCGTTCGAGCTTGCCGACGGCGAGGAGCGCGAGATCGTCTTCCGCCTGGGCATGGGGCGCGATCGCGAGGATGCCGCGCGCCTCGTGAAACGCTTCCGGGGCGCCGCCGCGGCGCGCGGCGCGCTCGATGCGGTGCGCGCGAGCTGGGGACGCGCGTTGGGCGCGGTGCAGGTGCGAACGCCCGACACCGCGCTCGATGTGCTCGCCAACGGCTGGCTCCTGTACCAGACGCTCGCCTGCCGCTTCTGGGCGCGCAGCGGCTACTACCAATCGGGCGGCGCGTTCGGCTTCCGCGACCAGCTGCAGGACGCGATGGCCCTGGTCCACGCCGAGCCCGCGCTGGTGCGCGAGCACTTGTTGCGCTGCGCATGCCGCCAGTTCGTCGAGGGGGACGTGCAGCATTGGTGGCATCCGCCGTCGGGCCGCGGCGTGCGTTCGCATTGCTCCGACGACTATCTGTGGCTGCCGCTCGCCACCGCGCGCTACGTCAAGGCGACGGGAGACGCCGGCGTGCTCGACGAAGCGGCGCCCTTCCTGGAAGGACCCGCGGTGCCTTCCGGCGAGGATTCGTACTACGACCTGCCGCGCCGCTCCGAGCAGTCGGGGAGCCTCTACGAGCACTGCGTGCGTGCGGTGTTGCACGGAATGCGATACGGCTCCCACGGCTTGCCGCTCATCGGCTCGGGCGACTGGAACGACGGCATGAATCGCGTGGGCATCGAAGGACGCGGCGAGAGCGTCTGGCTGGGCTTCTTCCTGTGCGCGGTGCTCGAGCAGTTCGCCCCGCTCGCGCGCGGCCGGGGCGATGCGGACTTCGCGGCGCGCTGCGACGCCGAGCGGGGCGAGCTCGGCCGCAACCTCGAGCGCCATGGCTGGGATGGCGCGTGGTACCGGCGCGCCTATTTCGACGATGGGACGCCGCTGGGCTCCGTGAACAATGACGAATGCCGCATCGATTCCATCGCGCAAAGCTGGGCGGTGCTGTCGGGCGCCGGCGATGCCGCACGCGCGCGCCGGGCGATGGAGGCCGTCGACCAGCGCCTGGTGCGCCGCGCCGACGCGTTGGTCCAGCTGCTCGAGCCCCCCTTCGACTCCTCGAGCCTCGATCCCGGCTATATCCGAGGCTATGTGCCGGGCGTTCGCGAGAATGGTGGCCAGTACACGCACGGCGCGATCTGGGCGGGCATGGCCTATGCCGCGCTCGGCGACACGCGCCGCGCATGGGAAGTTGCGGCGATGATCAATCCCGCGAACCACGCACGAACGCCCGCCGGAGTCGCCACCTACCAGGCGGAGCCGTACGTGATGGCCGCCGACGTCTATGCGGTGGCGCCGCACGTCGGGCGAGCCGGCTGGAGCTGGTACACCGGCTCGGCGGGATGGATGTACCGGTTCATCGTGGAGTCGCTGCTCGGGGTGACGCGGGAGCACGATCGGCTGCGGGTCGCGCCACGGTTCCCGTCGGGCTGGACGGCGTTCACGGTGCGCTATCGCTACGGTGACGCCGTCTACGACATCGACGTACGCCGCGTGAACGGCGTGCATCGCCCGACGCCGATCGTGACCGTCGACGGCGTGGCGCAAGCGGACGGCTGGGTGCATCTCATCGACGATCACGGCGAGCACCGCGTGGGGATCGAGGTACAAGAGGCTGCCGCGGCGCTCCCGCCCGAAACGCGCGCCACTTCATGAGACCGGCAAGGACCTTCCGCGCGACGGCAGGAATCGTGGCGCGTCGCCGCTATGTGCGCGCGCGCACCGACCGCGCCCGGGATCGGGCTCATATTCGCGCCTCATCTACGGAGGCATCCATGAACACGGCATTGAAATGCGCGCTCGCGGCGACCGGATTGGCGATCGCCACCCAGGCGGTCGCGCAAGTCACCTTCTACGAGGGCGACAACTTCCAGGGCCGCTCCTTCACCACGAAGAAGAAGGTGGGCAACCTCGAGACATTCGGCTTCAACGACCGCGCCTCGTCGGCGATCGTCGCGCGCGATCGCTGGGAAGCGTGTGAAGACGCCCGGTTCCGAGGCACCTGCCGCGTCCTGCGCCCCGGACGGTATGCCTCGCTCGCGGCGATGGGGCTGAACAACCGCGTCTCGTCGGTTCGCCTGCTCGGCGCCAAGGCACGCATCGCGGACGATCGCTATGCGCCAGCTCCGGTCGCGGCGGCGGACTACCGGCGTCGCGGCAACGAGCGGCTCTACGAGGCGCAGGTCACTTCGGTACGCGCGGTGGTGGGTCCGCCGGAGCAGCGCTGCTGGGTCGAGCGCGAGCAGGTGGAGCAGGATCGTGACCGACCCAACATGGCGGGTGGGATCGCCGGCGCTGTGATCGGCGGAATTCTCGGTCACCAGATCGGCGGCGGACGAGGCCAAAGCGTGGCGACCGTGGGCGGCGCCGTGGCAGGCGCCGCGATCGGCGCCAACGTCGGCCGCGACCGCGGGCAGGGCGGGTATGGGGAGGATGTGCGCCATTGCCGGAATCCACCGAGCCGCGTGCGTGCGGATTACTGGGACGTGACCTATGAATTCCGCGGCGACGAGCATCGCGTGCAACTGAGCGCCCCGCCGGGCCGCACGGTGACGGTGAACGCGCAGGGCGAACCGCGGGGTTGAGGGGCCGCTCGGGCGTCTCCAAGCGGTGCCGTGCAGCTGAGCGGCTTCCTCGGTTCGCAGGACGACATCTACACGGCGATCGCCATGGCGAAAGGCGTGAAGGGCGTCACCTCCGTCAAGAACGAGATGCGGCTCAAGTAGCGCGCTCGCGCGGTCAGCCGAGCTCGGCAAGGCTCGCGATGAGCGCGTCGGCGCCCGCATCCTCGACGCGCGTGCCGCGGTTGTACCCGTAGTCCACCAGCATGACCGGACAGCCCGCGGCGCGCGCCGCCGCCGCGTCGAGGCCCGAATCGCCGACGAACAGCAACTCGCGCGGCGCGATGCCGAGCCCCGCGCACGCCTTCAGCAGCAGGTACGGCGCGGGCTTGCGCTGCTCCATGGCATCGGCGCATTCGACGAACGAGAACCAGCGCGCGAGCCCGGCGCGCTCGAGGAGCGCGGTGGTGAAAGGACTCGCCTTGTTGGTGATGCAGCCGAGCGGGAGCCCGCGTGCCGCGAGCGCCGCGAGTCCCTCGCGCACGCCCTCGTACACGGTGCCCGCGTCGAACACGCGCTCGGCGTAAAGCTCGCGGAAGATGCGCGCGGCGCGCACCGCGAGGTCCTCGCGCGCGGGCTTGCCGGCGCTTTCCGCCAGCGTACGCACGACGAGCGCGTCGATGCCGTCGCCGATCGCCGCGGCGATGCGCTCCTCGGCGAGCGGCGGCAGGCCCAGCGCATCGAGCATGCGGTTCGCGGCGACGGCGAGGTCGGGCGCGCTGTCGACGAGCGTGCCGTCGAGGTCGAAGGCGACGGCGCGCGCGCCTTCGACGAGAGCGTTCAACGCCCCTCGCCTCGCGCGTTCGCCGCCTCGGCGAGCGCTTTCTCGAGCGCGTTCGCCGCCTCGGCCTCGCGTCCCTCGAGGACCAGCGCCGCGATCGGCCCCTCGATCACGCGGTCCCAGAAACGCTGGCGGGCCGCGGCATCCGGCAGCCGGCCGATCGACTCGGCGCGATAGCGGCCGGCGAGCGCCGCGAGCCGGCCATATCCCTCGGGCACCGCGCCCTCGACCCGCGCGCGCAACTTGCGCGCGAGCGCCGGCGAAGCGCCGGAAGTGGAGATCGCGATGCGCACGGGTCCCCTGTCGACGATCGATCCCATGAGGAAGCTCGAGCCCTGCGCATCGTCGGCGACGTTCACCGCGATGCCGAGCGCACGCGCGGCGCGCGCCACCGCCGCGTTCACCGCCGCATCGTCGGTCGCCGCGAAGGCGAGCTCCATGCCCTCGAGGTCTTCCTCGATCCATTCGCGCGATGCGCGAGTGACCTTCCCTTCACGCACGAGCTTCTCGATCGGCGGGCACGCCGACGGTGCGACGATCGTCACGCGAGCGGCGCAGCGCAGGAGCGAGTCCACCTTGCGCGCGGCGACGGCGCCCGCGCCGACGACCAGCACCCGCCGGCCGCGCAGGTCGAGGAATGCCGGGAAGAGCCGCGCCTCGTCATGATTCGCCATGGCCGCATTCTGGCGGAAAGCCGGCGCCGCGGCATTTCGCCGTGGCCGCGGCCCGCGCGCTGCGCCCCTCGACGGCGGACCGCGCGAGGTCCACAATCGCCGCCCATGAAACGCGAAGTGGACGATCCCCGGCGCAAGCTCCTGCTGCGCCTGCTCGCGAGCGGCCTGTTGGGCGCGGACGCGATGGGCGTGTCTCCGGCATTCGCGCAGCTCCTCGGCGACCGGCCGGGAAAGCTGCCTCCAGGCCGTTCCGTCTACCGGGTGAAGGGCGACGTGCGCGTCGACGGCCAACGGGCGACGCTCGAGACGCACATCGCCCCCGGCGCTCGCGTGGTGACGGGCGATGACGGGGAGCTCATCTACGCGGTGGGCGATAGCGCGTTCATCGCGCGCGCCCGCACCGAAGTGCTGATCGAGGCGACGAAGGCGTCCTCGCTCCTCGTCGCGGGCTACCAGCTGCTGCGCGGAAAGCTGCTCTCGGTCTTCGGCAGCGGGCGGCCCTTGCGCTTGCGCAGCTCGCTCGCCACCATCGGCATCCGCGGCACCGGCGTGTACATGGAATCGGATCCCGGGCAGACGTACTTCTGCACCTGCTACGGAACCACCGACGTGCAGGCCACCGCGGACGCGCAAAGCAGGACCACCGTCGCCTCCACGCACCACGACCGGCCGCTCTACATCCTTTCCGGCGAGCCGCCCGGCCGCAACATTCGCGACGCTCCCTTCATCGACCACACCGACCAGGAGCTGATGCTGATCGAGGCGCTCGTGGGTCGCCAGCCGCCGTTCGTGTTCCCGCGCGCCGATTACAACGCGCCGCGCCGCACGTACTAGCCGTTCAGCGCGGCGCGCCCGCGAGGATCCAGTCGAGAAACAGGTCGTAGAGCGCGCGCGACGGATCGCCGGGCGGCGCGGAAGCGTCGAACCCGGCGAGCTGGCCCGCGAAATGATGCCGTCCCGAGGGCTTCGCGAGCAGCGGGCTCGCCGCGATGTCGGTGAAGTTCACCTCGCCCCGCACCACCTCGTAGAGCCAGTCGTCGTCGGTCGCATCGCCGACGATGCCGTCGCCATTGCGATCGTCGTTCGAGAAGAACACCGGCGGCTTCGGGCCGCCGAATTGCGGAGAGTGGCAACCCGCGCAACGCCGCGGCGCCTGCATCGCCTGCTTGATGTCGGCGAAGCGGACCGCACCCGACGCGGGTTGCAGAGAGCTCGCGACGACGATGCGCAAGGTGGCGGGCGCGCTCGCGATGCCGCCTTGCATCGCGACGAGCCGCAGCGTGTACGTGCCGGGCTGGGTCGCCGTGAAGGTGGCGTGCGAGGACGAGGCGCCGCCGAGCGACGCGGGCGCGGGGCCGGATACGAGCGACCACTCATAGCCCGTCGCGAAGAGGCTCGCATCCGCGGAGAGCGAGGTCGGCCCCGGCGAGACCACGCGATCGGGCCCCGGATCCGCGATGGGGCGGCCGGGCCGTGGAACGGCGCCGCTCGCATCGCGCACGGAGACGCCCTCGCCGGCCAGGAAATCGGCGAGCACGCCGGGCGCCGCCGGATCGCTCCAGAACGCGTCGTAGACGATCTTCGCGAGCGGCATGTCGCCGCGATCGTAGACGTGGGGACGAATCCCCCGCGCCTGCGCCGCGAACTTCTCGTACGACGCGAAATCGATGTCGGACTGCGCGCTCGTGCCGCGCAGCAGGTGGCAAGCGCGGCACGCGGGCACCACGACCTGGCGATAGAGCGCCTCATGCCCCTGCCATGAAGCGGGAAGCGGCTCCGAGAACGCCGCGTTCGGCAGGCCGTCGCCGCCGTAGCCGCCCTTGATGACTTCCGCGGCCGCGGCGGTCCACTCGCCCGAGCGGGCCGCGGGACGGCATGCATCTTCCGGGGCACTTGCGGCTCCCGCGATCGGATAGGTGCAGAGGATCGCGCGGTTGATCGCCTTGATCGCCGCCTCCTGCTCGGCACGCGTGTAGCCGGGCGTCGCGGAGAAGCCGAACACATCGGGCTCGAGCGGCTGGAAATGCGCCAGCGTGTCGCCGCGCGCGCCCGACGGCGCGGACTCGACCATCGCGAATTGCCGCAGGCCGCGCGCATCGGGCGGCGTGAGCGGATCGCCGCGCCCCCCGTGGCACGTGAGGCACGTCGAGGGCATCGCCTTCTCGCCGCGGCCATCGATGTCGGCGAGGTCCTGGCGCGCGCCTTGGGCCGAGAAGTTGAAGAATTTCGCGAAGGGCCGCCCGCCGTTCGGTCCCGGGCTGTACTCGATCGCGCTGATGCCCACCACCCAGCGTGTGTCGCGCTGGATCGCCGCATCCAGGTTGGCCGATGCGTAGCTGTACCCGGGCCCTGCCTGCACGACGTAGTTCTCGACATACGCCGCGGCGGTTCCATCCGCATTGGTGCGAAACGTCATGCGGCGCCCGTATCCGAGGTCGCGCCGGTCGCCGAAGATCACCTGCACCTCGTTCCCGGTGCCGGTCTCGAAGCCGTTCAGCGCCTTCCACTTCGCGAACGTGTCGCGCGCGTTCGTGGGATCGATGGCGCGGTAGTACGCGGCGGCATATTCCGGCGAATCGGTCTGCAGCGTGCCGTCCGCGGTCACTTGCGGGTTCGGAAAGACGAGGAAGGATTGCGGGCCCTCGCCGGACACGGCGATCGGTTGGCCGGGATGCACGTCCTGCGAGCTGCCGCCGCCGCCGCACGAGGCGAGCAGCAGGCCCGCGCAAGGCAGGAACACCGTGGCCCACGTGCGCAGCGGCATCAGAAGCGCCTCAGGTAGACGATCGCATACTGGTTCGCGATATACCGCAGCGCGCCCGGAAAGTCGATGCCCGGACGTGCGAGCGGCTCCGACGCGATGCGGCGCCACGACACATCGAACGAATCGCGCGGCCCGAGCGCATGGTTCCAGCCGATGGTGGAGAGCACCGTGCGCGACCGGAACCGATATGAGATGAGCGCCTGGCCGAAGGCGTCGTCGGGCACCAGGACCTCCGCGAGGTCCGCGTTCACGAGCGACGGCCCACCCGTGGAAACCGTGTCCCCGCGCCGGTATTCGCCGGTGAGGTACGCCACGTCCTTCATGCCGAGCGTGTAGACGAGCGTGAGGAGCGCGCGATCGTCGCGGCCGTTGAAGACGTCGCTGTGGCCGGCTTGCTCCGCGCGGCCCGCCTGCGCGAAGAGCTCGATGCGATCGGTGAACGCATGCTGCGCGCTCACGCCCAGGAAGTAGCGCGCGCCGCTGCGCAGGTGCGAATCGAATTCATCGTAGGCCGCGCTCGCGACGAGCGACCAGGTGGTGGCGTCGAAATCGCCCGAGGCGCGGTACTGCAGCTGCGCCTTCGCGCCCGCGGAGATCCGGTCGAGTCCGGAGTAGCGGCGGAATTTGTCGCCTGCGAGGCTGCCGGTCGCTTCCAGGCGCACGTGCCGGCCGAGGTGCCATTCGCGCGGCTGGCTGAAGGTGAGGCTCAGGACGTCATCGCCGAGCCGCGTCTCCGAATCGCGCCCGCGGTTCGCGTTGTCGTCGTGGGTGTATGCGGCTTCGCCCGTGATGGGATCGTGGAAGATCGTGGGCGGCAGGCGTTCGGGCGATTGCGCGTGGAGCGCCATGGGCGCCGCCAGCGCGGCCGCGAGGGCGCCGATCCACCGCACGATGCGCTCCCCGCCGCGACCCATGGCACTCGCCTTCCATTCCTGGAATCCCGCGCGCCCTCCCTGCCGGTGCGCAGTCGCGACAGATCATAACGCCGAATGCGCGCGCGACGTGAGGAGCGCCGCAGTTACACGCCGCGACGCTCCTGCGGCGGATCGACCGGCGGCTTGCTCCCGCCCCGCAGCAGCACGCTGAAGCGCCCGTCGCCCTCGATGTACGCGCTCGCGACGCGCTCCATCGAGTCGAGGCCGTGCTGGCGCAGCTCCGCCATGATCTCCTCCTCGCTCACCTGCTCGCGCGCCATGTTGCGACGCAGGAAGCGGCCGTTGCGCACCACCGGAAGCGCGCGGGCGGACGCGAGGTTGAGGCGCGGGAACTTGAAGTCGAGCCAGTCGATCACCGTCGCCCAGCCGAAGATCACCGCCGCGAGCGCGACGCCTTCGGTGATCGATCGGTAGCCGCCCGCCATCGCGTTTTGCACCGCATCGGCGATCAGCACCACGATCAGCAGGTCCGCGTTCACCAGGCCGCCGACCTGGCGGCGCGGCAGGATGCGCATCGCGGCGAAGAGCAGCAGGTACATGACGGTGCCCCGGATCACGATCTCGACGAGCGAGCCCGAGGGAATGAAGAGCTCCGACCAGTCCACGGACGCCATGGCGATCCTCCTTTGGCAGGATGGACCGCCGCGCGCGGCGACTCGTTCCGGCGCTACGGCTTGCGCAGCGCGAAGAGGAGCCCGCGCACCGGCTTTCCGTCTTCCTTGCGCAGGTCCGCCTCTTCGAACGCGACGGGCTCGAGCCCGGCTTCCCTCGCCGTCGCTTCGACGTACGCGCGGCCGTGCGCGTAGCGGCCGGTGCGTGCCTGGCGGTAGCCCGTGGCGTCATCGAGGCGCTCCACCGAAAGCGCGAAGAGGCCCCCCGGACGCAACGTGCGAGCGCCGGCGCGCATCACGGGCTGGATGTTGCCGACGTAGACCAGCACGTCCAGCGCGAGGGCGAGATCGAACGACGCCGCGGCTTGCCGATCCAGGTACGCGGCGATCTCTTCCTCGGCGAGCTCATCGTAGATCGCGCGCTCGCGCGCGAGATCGAGCATCTTCGGCGAGAGGTCGACTCCCGCGAGGAAGGCGCATCGATCGGAAACGACGAGGCCCGAGAGCCCGGTCCCGCAGCCGAGGTCCACCACGCGCAGCTTCTCGCGCCCGCGCAACAGCGGCTCGAGGAAGCTCGCGAAGAGCGAAGGCACCCGGTATTCGAGGTCGCGCGTGAGGCGCTGGTCGAAATCCGGCGCGAAGCGGTCGAAGAAGCGGCGCACGTAATCGTCGGGCGCGCGCTCGGGCGCGACGCCGAGGATCGTGTCGCGCAGGTAGCGCACCTCGCCGTTGGAAGGATCGAGCGCCAGCACGCGCTCGAACGCCTGCACCGCGCCCCGATCGTCGTGGCGCATGTAAAGGCGCTCCCCCAGGTTGAGCCACGCCTCGAGGAAATCCGGGCGCAGCGCGACCGCGGCGCGCAGCAGGTCGCTCGCGCGGTCGGGCGCGCCGAGGCGCGCGACCGCATTCGAGAGGTTGTTCATCGCGCTGGCGAAATCCGGCTTCAGCGCGAGCGCGCGCTCGAGCGCCTCGGCCGCCGCCGCGTGACGCTTGAGCGCGAGCTCGCAATGGCCGAGGCCGTTGAGCACCAGCGGCTCGTCGGGCCGCACCGCGAGCGCAGTGCGGTAGGCGTCGGCCGCCTCGTCGAAGCGCCCGGCCCTTTCGAGCAGGTTGCCGAGGTTCGCGGCCGCCTCGAAGTAGGCGGGGCGCAGCACCAGCGCGCGCCGATACGCTTCGATGGCATCCTGCGTGCGCGCGAGGGCCGCGAGGCAAGTGGCGAGCCCGAAATGGAATTGCGCCTCGGAAGGCTCCATGTCGCGCGCACGTTCCATCCGCGCCAGCGCCTCGGCGGGACGCTGCTGCATGAGGCTCGCGAGTCCGAGCACGTAGTGCGCGCGTGCCTGGCGCGGATCCTCCTGCAGGGCGCGCGTCGCGCGGGCCTCGCCCTCGACGAACCGTCCGGCATGCACCAGGCGCGCGGCCGCGCGCACCGCCGCAGCGACGAAGGGCGCCGAAGCGCGCCACGGCGCGGCGCGCGG
>JAICTR010000027.1 GCA_025936275.1 Burkholderiales bacterium | reverse complement strand
GGGAGCTTTCCCATCAGCATCGACTACAACGCGTTCCTGCGCGCGGCCGCGACCGAGCCCGTGGCGGAGAAGGCGCGCGAACTGCATCGCCTGCTGCCGCGCCGCAAGGTCGTGCTCGGCATCGATCGCCTCGACTACACCAAGGGCATCGCGTTGCGGCTGCGCGCGTTCCAGGACCTCCTGCAGCGCTATCCCGACATGCGCGGCAAGGTCTCGCTGATCCAGGTGGTGGTGCCGAGCCGCGAGGTGATCCCCGAGTACGACCGCATGAAGGCGGAGATCGAGCAGCTCGTGAGCCGCATCAACGGCGAGTTCGCGCGCCCCGGCGGCTGGGTGCCGGTGTGGTTCGAGTACCGCAGCCTCTCGCGCCTGGAGCTCCTCGCGTACTACCGCGCCGCGGACATCGCGCTCATCACGCCGTTGAAGGACGGCATGAACCTGGTCGCGAAGGAGTACTGCGCCTGCAGCATCGAGGAGGATTGCGTGCTGATCCTCTCGGAATTCGCGGGCGCGGCCGAGCAATTGCGATCCGGCGCGCTCCTCGTGAATCCGTTCGACGTGCAGGGTGTGGCCGAGGCGATCCGCACCGCGCACGGCATGGAGGAGGGCGACCGCACCGCGCGCATGCGCGCCATGCGCCGCTCGATCCGCCGCCAGGATGTCTTCTGGTGGGTGGACTCGTTCCTGCGCGCGGCGATCGAGCGCGACCTGCGCTCCTTCCCGCTGCCGGCGGAGCGCTCGCCCGAGGCCTTCTCGGAGCAGCTCCCGATCTAGGTGTGGCGCAGGCGCACGTGCGCGAGGATCGCCGCGCGCGCGCGCCGGCGCAGCGTCGCGCCATTCGCGTGCACGATCCACAGCCGCACCAGCCCGTTCATGAACATCACGGTCTCGAGCGCCGCGACCTCCGGCGTGAGCGCGGGCGCGAGCTCGCCCCCCGCGCGCGCCTCGCGGTAAGCGCGCTCCAGCGCCTTGGAGAGGCGATCGACGTTGCGTACGGCCGCGGCGAGCTCGCCGGCGAGCTCGCCCACGTACTCGCAGCGCAGCTGCATGACGGTGAGCGCCTGGCGCTTGCGCGGATCCTTCTCCAGCCCGTCGAGGATCGAGAGCAGGAAGCGCTCGATGCGCGCGAGCGGGGGGGAGCCCGATCGGCGCAGGAGCGCGGTGTCGGCCGCGTCCAGCAGCGGAAGCGAAACCCGTTCCCGGATCGCGCGCAGGATATCCCGCTTGCCCTCGAAATGATGGTAGACGGCGCCGCGCGTGACGCCCGCCTCGCACGCGATCTGCTCGATCGTGGAACTGGCGATGCCATGGCGGTCGAAGCATTCCAGCGCCCCGGCGAGGATCGATTCGCGCGTGCGCTCCGCCTCTTCCCTGGTCCTGCGCACGGCTCCCCCGGATTTAGATACACGCTAGTACGTATATAATAGCCCGCTTCCCTCCCGCCCCCGAAGATTTCTCCATGATCGCGCGTACCCGCGAAGCCCTCGTCTGCATCGCCGTCCTCTCTTTCGCCGCCGGTTGCTCGCACAAGGAGGAGGCGCCGGGCAAGGGGGCGCCGGGCGCGGGCGGACCGCCGCCGGCGCTGCCGGTGAGCGTGGTCGCGGTGCACACGCAGAAGGTGCCCGTGTCGCTCGAGGCGGTGGGCCAGGCGGCGGGATCGCGCGAGGTGCAGATCCGCGCGCGCGTGACCGGCATCATCGAGAAGCGCCTCTACGAGGAGGGCGCGCCGGTGAAGGAGGGGACGGTGCTCTTCACCATCGAGCGCGAGCCCTACGAGCTCGCGGTGGAGGAAGCGCGCGCCGCCCTGCAGCAGGATGTGGTGAAGAAGCAGCTCGCCGAGGTCGATGCGAAGCGCCTCGCGCCGCTCGCGAAGGAAAAGGCGATCTCGGAGCGCGAGCTGGACCAGGCGCTCGCCACGGAGAAGACCGCGGAAGCGGCCATCGCCGCGGACCAGGCGCGCCTGAAGCAGGCGCAGCTCAACCTTTCGTGGACCAAGGTGACGGCGCCGATCGCCGGCATCACCGGGCGCGCGCTGCAATCGGAAGGGGCGCTCGTCACCGCCAACACCGATTCCGCGCTCCTCACGACGCTCACCCAGGTGCATCCGATCTGGGTGCTCTTCCCGCTCGCCGAAGGCGACTACAAGCGCGTGCGCGGCGCCGAGCGCCAGGCGCGCGTGCAGATCGTCGACCAGCAGGGCAAGGTCGTCGCCGACAACGGCAAGCTCAATTTCGCCGGCACCACCGTGGACCAGAAGACCGGCGCCGTGCAGTTGCGCGCCGAATTCCCCAACCCGCGCACGCGCTGGCTGCCGGGGCAATTCGCGCGCCTTCGCATCCTCGCCGGCGAGCAGGAGGCGATCCTCGTGCCGCAGGCCGCGGTGGTGCAGACGGAGCAGGCGCGCATGGTGATGACGGTGGGAGCCGACAACAAGGTGGTGCCGAAGACGGTGGAGACCGCGAACTGGGTGGGCGGCGACGTCATCATCACCGGCGGCCTCGCGGATGGCGACCGCGTGATCGTCGACAACCTCTCGAAGGTGCGACCCGGCGCGCCGGTGCAGCCGCACGCGCCCGGCGCGGCACCCGGCGCGGCGCCGGGCGGCGCACCCGCCGCTCCCGCGAAGCCCGCGAAGTAGGCCCGCGCCATGGGAAACTTCTCGCGCTTCTTCATCGAGCGCCCGATCTTCGCGAGCGTCATCGCGATCGTCATCACGCTCGCCGGCCTGCTTGCCGGATTCTCGCTGCCGGTCGCCCAATATCCGGAGATCTCGCCGCCGACGGTGACGATCTCCACCACCTACCCGGGCGCGAGCGCCGAGACCATCGCCAAGACGGTCGCCGCGCCGATCGAGGAGCAGCTCTCCGGTGCCGAGGGCATGGTGTACTTCAGCTCGAGCGCGGGCTCCGACGGCCAGCTCACCATCACCGCGACCTTCGAGGTGGGAACCGACGTCGACCGCGCGACGTTCCAGCTGAACAACCGCGTGCAGACCGCGCTGCCGCGCCTGCCCGACGAGGTGCGCCGCAACGGCGTGCTGGTGCAGAAGCGCTCCAACGACATCCTGCTCGTGATCGGCATGTACTCGCCGAAGGGCACGCAGGCGACCACCACCATGGCCGACTATGCCTCGATCAACATGATCGACGAGCTGAAGCGCGTGCCCGGCGTGGGCGACGTGTTCCTGTTCGGCTCGGGCTCCTCGATGCGCGTGTGGCTCGAGCCCGACAAGATGGCGCAGCTGGGCGTGACACCCACCGACGTGGAAGCGGCGATCCTCGCGCAGAACGCGCAGTACGCGGCGGGCAAGGTGGGCGCGGAGCCGGCGCCCAAGGGCCAGCAGCTCACCTACACGGTCACCGTGCGCGGGCGCCTCGCGAGCGTGGAGCAGTTCGAGAACATCATCGTGCGCGCCAACGGGCCGAACGGGGTGCTGCGCCTGAAGGACGTCGCGCGCGTGGACCTCGGCGCGCAACCCTACGACCTGCCCGCCACCGTCGACGGCAAGCCCGCGGTCGGCATGGCCGTGTTCCTGCAGACCGGCGCCAACGCGCTCGACGTCTCGCGCACCATCAAGTCGGAGCTCGCGGAGATGGCGCAAGCCTTCCCGCCCGACATGGAGTACATGATCCCGTTCGACACGACGCTGGTCGTGAAGAGCTCGATCCACGAGGTGCAGAAGACCATCTTCGAGGCCGGCATGCTGGTGCTCCTCGTGGTCTTCATCTTCCTGCAATCGTGGCGAGCGACGGTGATCCCGATGCTCGCGGTGCCGGTGTCGATCATCGGCACCTTCGCCGGCCTCTACATCCTCGGCTTCTCGATCAACACGCTGACGCTCTTCGCCATGGTGCTCGCCATCGGCATCGTGGTGGACGACGCGATCGTGGTGCTGGAGAACGTCGAGCGCCTGATGCGCGAGCAGAAGATGCGTGCCCACGAAGCGGCGATCGAGGCGATGCGCGAGGTCTCCGGCGCGCTGATCGCGATCGTGCTGGTGCTCTGCTCGGTGTTCATCCCGGTCGCGTTCCTGGGCGGGATCGCGGGGCAGCTCTACAAGCAGTTCGCGGTCACGGTGGCGGTGGCGGTGGTGATCTCGGGCTTCACCGCGCTCACGCTCACGCCGGCCTTGTGCTCGCTCCTGCTCAAGGCGGGCGACCACGACTCGCGCCTCTTCCGGCCGTTCAACAAGGGCTTCGCGAAGCTCACCTCGACCTTCCTGTGGTTCGTGAACTCGGCGCTGCGCCGGCGGCTCGTCGCGGCGCTGGGCTTCCTCATCGTGGTGCTCGCGGTGGCGGGACTCTTCTACTTCGTGCCGAGGAGCTTCATCCCGCCCGAGGACCAGGGCTACGTCATCAGCTCGATCGTGCTGCCCGACGGCGCCTCGCTGCAGCGCACGCAGAAGACCGGCGCGCAGTTCCAGAAGATGCTCTCCGAGGAGCCCTCGGTCGCGCATGCGTTCGTCGCCGCGGGGCGCGACTTCATCGGCGGCGGCAACAAGCCCAACGCCGGCACCGCGTTCATCCTCCTCAAGGACTGGGACGACCGCGACAAGACCGCGCAGCAGCTCGCGGGCGAGCTCACGGGCAAGGCGATGACCTTCGCCGACGGCCTCGCCTTCGTCTTCAACCCGCCCGCGATCCGCGGCCTGGGCAGCGCCGGCGGCTTCGAGTTCTACGTGCAGGCGCGCAAGGACGCGGACCTGCAGCACCTCGGCGACGCGCTCGATGCGCTCGCCGGCGCGCTGCGCGCCGACCCGATGCTCACCGGCATCAACACCTTCTTCCGCCCGACCGTGCCGCAGCTGCGCGTGGAGGTCGACCGCGAGAAGGCGATCTCGCTCGGCGTCCCGGTGACCGACGTCTTCGCGGCGCTGCAGGCGACGATGGGCGCCTTCTACGTGAACGACTTCAACATGGCGGGCCGCACCTTCCGCGTGCAGGTGCAATCGGATGCGGCCTTCCGCGCGCGCCCCGAGCAGATCGGCAACGTCTTCGTGCGCTCCACCACCACCGACGCGATGATCCCGCTATCCGCCGTGCTGCGCGTGGAGGACGTCATCGGCTCCGAGCAGGTCGATCGCTTCAACGGCTTCGTCGCGGCGAAGGTGCTCGGCAACGGCAAGCCGGGCGTGAGCTCGGGGCAGGCGATCGAGGAGGTGGAAAAGGTAGCCGCGCGCACGCTCCCCCCGGGCTACACGCTCGCGTGGAGCGGCCAGGCGTTCCAGGAGAAGCGCACCGGCAACGCCTCGATCTTCGCCTTCGGGCTCGCGATCGTGATGGTGTACCTGATCCTCTCGGCGCTCTACGAGCGCTGGCGGCTGCCCTCCGCGGTGGTGCTCGCGGTCCCATTCGCGGTGCTGGGTGCGCTGGGCCTCGTGGCGCTGCGCGGCATGGAGAACGACATCTACTTCCAGATCGGGCTCGTGGTGCTGATCGGCCTCGCGGCGAAGAACGCGATCCTGATCGTGGAGTTCGCGCAGCAGGGATTGCTCTCGGGCATGTCAGCGAAGGATGCCGCGCTGCAGGCGGCGCGCCTGCGCTTCCGGCCGATCGTCATGACCTCGCTCGCCTTCGTGTTCGGCGTGATGCCGCTCATGTTCGCGAGCGGCGCGGGCTCCTCCGCGCGGCGCTCCATGGGCACGGGTGTCGTCGGCGGCATGCTGATCGCGACCTTCGTCGCGACGATCTTCGTGCCGCTCTTCTTCACCGTGTTCGCGCGGCGCCAGAAGATGGGCGAGCATCGCGACGAGCCGCCGCCGCCGTCGACCCACGGCAAGGAGGCGCCATGATGAAGCGCATCCTCGCGCTTTGCGTCGCGCTGGCCCTCGGCGGCTGCATGGTGGGGCCGAACTACCAGCGCCCCAACCTCGACGTTCCCGCCGAGTACAACGGCGCGGGCCCGGCCACCGGCGAGATCAAGGTGCCCGAGCAGTGGTGGACGCTCTACGGCGACGCCACGCTCGACGACCTGGTGAAGGCCGGCCTCGAGCGCAACGCCGACGTGAAGCTCGCCGCCGCGCGGGTCGAGGAGGCGGAGGCGGTGGTGGAGCAGGCGCGTTCGGCGTACTTCCCGACGGTGGAAGGCAACGCGGGCGCGACTCGCAGCCGCACGCTGCAGTTCGGCACCGTGAACAACTTCTCGCTGGGAATCTCCACGAGCTTCGAGATCGACCTCTGGGGAAGGCTCCGCCGCGGCGTGCGCTCGGTGCGCGACCAGCTCCTCGCGAGCCAGTACGGGCGCGATACGGTGGCGCTCACGCTCGCCGCCACCATCGCGCGCACCTACTTCGCCGCGCTCTCGCTCGACACGCAGTACGCGGCGTCGGAAGAGAGCCTGCGTGCGGCGAACGAATCCTACGACCTCGCGAAGAAGCGCCTCGAGGGCGGCGTGGGCTCGGCGCTCGACGTGTACCAGGCGGGCGCGTTGGTCTCGACGAGCGCCGCGCAATCGAAGGAGATCGCGCGCCAGCGTGCCGCCGTGCTGCACCAGTTGGGCGTGCTCACGGGCCGGCTGGATCTTTCGTTGCCGGCGAAGGACATCAAGTCGCTGCCGGTACCGCCGATTCCGCCCGCGGGCCTTCCCTCGCAGCTCCTGGAGCGGCGTCCCGATGTGCGCCAGGCCGAGGAGAACCTCGCCGCGGCGACCGAACGCATCGGCGTCGCGCGCGCCGAGCAGTTCCCGGCGCTGAGCCTTACGGGCTCCTTCGGCACGCAGAGCCGCGACCTCGACGACCTCTTCGCGAGCGGCTCGCGCGTGTGGTCGATCGGCGCGGGGTTGCTGGGGCCGATCTTCGACGCGGGCCTTTACGCGGCGCGCACGAAGCAGGCCGAGGCGCAGGCGAAGCAGGCGGAGGCGACGTACCAGCGCGCGGTGGAAAGCGCGTTCCGCGACGTCTCCGATGCGCTCTCCAACGTGAAGGCGGCCTCGGATACCGAGAAGGACCTCGCCGAGCGCCTCAGGCAGGCGCGCGAGGCGCTGCGGCTCGCGAACCTGCGCTATCGCTCGGGCTACTCGGCGTACCTCGAGGTGCTCGATGCCACGCGCACGTTGAACGCCGCGCAGCTCGACTACATCCGCAACCGCCAGAACTACCTCTCGTACACCGTCGACCTGATGAACGCGCTCGGCGGCGGCTGGAAGGGCGGCGCCTGAGCGCGCCGCCGATCGGCGAGATTTCGGCGGCGGGATTCGCGCGGCTTCCCGCGGCGCGAATGCGCGAGCTCCTCGGCGGCGAGGCCGCGCTCTCCGATTGGGCCGCGTTCGCCGCGAGCTGGAACGACCTCGCGCTCGACACGCAGTTGCCCGAAGGCCATCGCTACCGGCGCCGGCGCCACGCGACGCTCTCGGCGCACGGAGTCGGTCCGGATTTCCGCCGCGAGAAGCACCAGCCGCACTACCAGGCGCCGGAATACAACAGGCTCGTGGGCGGCATCGAACGCTGGTTCGAGCCGGTCGAGCCCGACGTGATCGAAGGCGCCAGCTTTCGCGCGATCGTCGGGCTTTGCCTGCGCGTCTTCGGGAGCTTCGGGCCCGATGCCGATTGGCACATCGAGTGCCACCAGTTCCGCATCGAGGCGCGGCGCGAGGCGGCGGGGCAGCCCACGCCCGAGGGCGTGCATCGCGACGGCGTGGACTATGTGCTGGTGCTATTGGTGAGCCGCGTGAACATCGAGAGCGGGACGACCACCGTGCATGCGCCGGATGGCGCGCTGCTCGGCAGCTTCACGCTCACCGAGCCGCTCGATGCCGCATGGGTGGACGACTCGCGCGTGATGCACGGCGTGACGGCGGTGCGTCCCATCGATCCGGAACGCGAGGCGCATCGCGACGTGCTGGTGCTGACCTTCCGCGCGAAGGGTCCGGGAGAGGGGCCGCTGAGCGCGACCCGCTCCCGTTCCTTACCTCAGGACTGACCGCCGCCCGAGGCGCCTTGCTGCGAGGTGCTGCCGCTCGCGCCCTGTTGTTGCTGCGACGAAGAGCCGCTCGCGCCTTGCGAGGAGGACGCGCCCTGGTCCGAAGCGCCCTGGCTCGAGGGCGACGACATGCCGCTCGCGCCCTGGCTACCCTGCGTCGACGCGCTCGAGCCCTGGTCCTGCGCGGACGAGCCGGTCGCGCCGGCGCTGCCCTGCGAGGATCCGCTGCTCGACGACGACGCGCCGCCGGAGACCCCCAATGCGGAGAGCGTCTGCTGGTCGAGCTGGCCCGACTGCGGCAGGTTCTGCTGCTGCTGGAATTGCTTCAGCGCGTTCTCGGTCTTGGGTCCGAGCTGGCCGTCGATCTGGCCGACGTCGAGGCCCTTCTGCTGCAGCGCCTGCTGCGCCTGACGCACTTCCGAGCTGTTGGCGGAGGACGAGGAGGATTGCTGGCCCGCTTGCCCGCTCATCGAGGAGCTCGAGCTGGCGCCTTGCTGGTCCTGCGAGCCGGCGGAGGACGATTGCTGTCCCGAGGAGCTCCCCATCGCACCCTGGGACTGCTGGGACGAGGAGGCGGACGACGGGCTCGCCGAGGAGGACGAGGAGGGGCTCGCGGACGATTGCGATGCGCCGCTCGCGGCGCCGCTGGTATCGGACGAGGATGAATTGCCCTGCGCGAGCGAGAACGTGGAAATCGACAGGAGGGCTGCGGCGAGGGCGGTTTTCTGGAATTTCATGGTGCGTTTCCTTTCGGTTGCGACGGGTTGCGACGGGACAGGCAACGCGTCGCCGTGGGGCGGCCGTGCGCGTGCCTGCCGTGAACAAACCTCGTTGCAATGGTCGTGCCGGAAGAAGAGGCGCGCATGCGGGGATCGCGCTCGGGAATCCGTCTTCTCCCGGCGACGCTCCGGTAAGCGTTTCGCGAAGATCCTTCCCGCCGCATCGCCGCAAATCCGTTGCAGGGCCATTGCCTCGGCGTGTGGTATTCCGCGGCGCGGAAAGGCGACAATTCAGGATTGGGAAGGGCCGCGGCCGCGGGCCGCGCTTTCCGCGCATGCAAGGGGAGAACCACCATGGCGAAACGCAAGATCCTGATCCTCGGCGCCTCGTACGGCTCGCTGCTCGGCACGAAGCTCGCGCTCGCGGGCCATTCGGTGAAGCTGGTGTGCCTGCCCGCCGAGGCGAAGCTCATCAACGAGAAGGGCGCCATCGTGCGCATGCCGGTGAAGGGCCGCGAAGGGCTGGTGGAGGTGAACTCCCGGGCGCTGCCCGGCGATCTTTCGGCGGTCGGCACGGACGTGGACCCGAAGGGCTTCGACCTCATCGCGCTCGCGATGCAGGAGCCGCAATACGGCTCGCCCGGCGTGCGCGAGCTGCTGCAATCGGTCGCGCGCTCGAAGGTGCCGTGCATGTCGATCATGAACATGCCGCCGCTGCCGTACCTCGCACGCATTCCGGGCGTGGACGCGCAGCGCTCGCGCGACGCCTACAGCGACCCCGAGGTGTGGGATGCCTTCGACCCCAAGCTCGTCACGCTCTGCAGCCCGGACCCGCAGGCCTTCAGGCCGCCGGACCAGGAGGTGAACGTGCTGCAGGTGCGCCTGCCCACCAACTTCAAGGCGGCGCGCTTCGATTCGGACGCGCACACGGCGATCCTGCGCGAGCTCGCGGCGGATGTGGAAGCGGCGCGCTTCGAGGCCCACGGCGAGAAGATCGAGCTGCCGGTGAAGCTCAAGGTGCACGACTCGGTGTTCGTGCCGCTCGCGAAATGGGCGATGCTCATGGCGGGCAACTACCGCTGCGTGCAGGCGGACTCGGTGCGCTCGATCCGCGACACGGTGCACGGCGACCTCGCGGCGTCGCGCGCGGTGTACGACTGGGTGAACGACCTGTGCGTGTCGCTCGGCGCGAGCCCGTCGGACATGGTGCCCTTCGAGAAGTACGCCAACGCGGCGCTTTCGCTGCAGTCTCCTTCTTCCGCGGCCCGCGCGCTGGCGGCGGGCGCTCCGCGCATCGAGCGCGTCGATCGGCTGGTGCAGTCGGTCGGTGCGCAGCATGGACGGAAGAACGCCGCCATCGACGAGATCGTGCGCCTCGTCGATGCGTGGCTGGTGAAGAACCGGCGGAAGGGGTAGAGGGCTTCGAATCGCGGCGGTGCAAGGTCGAAAGATCGTTGCGCTGCCGCGCCTTCGCCCTCCGAATTCGGGGTGAAGCCTCGGCGGGGGAGCGGGGTACGATCCGCCACCGAGCCGCGGCCCTAGTCCAACGGGCCCGCTGATTCCTTTGACGTTCCCTTTCGCTCGATCGTAAGTCTCGACCCCCGGCGAGGTTTCACCCCAAGAATTCGTAGGGCTCGCGGTCACGGGGCATGTCACTGGGAGCCGAAGCCGGTCCATCACGGCATTCCCACAAGCTTTTCTCCGTGACCTCCGTGCTCTCCGTGGTCTCCGTGTTCCTGCTTTAGCCGCAACGCCGACGCGCGAGCGCTGTCCAACGGAACCATTTTTGCCGGTTCCTGCGATGGCCGCGAAGAAGAGCGAGATCTCGCGCGAAGAGCGCCGCGAGGAGCGGCGCGAGGACAAGCTCGAGAGGGAGCAGAAGGACGTCGTCGATCGCGCCGCGCCGCGCACCCCCGTCATCTACGAGGTCGTGCGCACCACGGGCGAGGAGGAGATGGAGCGGCCCGCGGTGTCGCTCTGGTGGTCCGGGCTCGCGGGCGGGCTCTCGATCAGCTTCTCGCTCTTCGCGCAATCGGTGATCCAGACGCACCTGCCGGACGCGGCGTGGGCGCCGCTGGTGCGCGACTTCGGCTATCCGCTCGGATTCCTCATGGTGATCCTCGGGAGGCAGCAGCTCTTCACCGAGAACACGATCACCATGGTGCTGCCGGTGATGGCGAAGCCGTCGCTCGCGGGCTTCGGCGCGATGGGGCGCGTGTGGGGGATCATCCTCGCCGCGAACCTCGCGGGGACGCTCCTCGCCGCGGCGTTCTGCAGCTTCGCGCCGGTGCTCGAGCCCGACGTGCGCGACGCGATGCTCGCGATCGCCGCGCACGCCATGGACAAGACCTGGGCGGAGATGTTCTTCCAGGCGATCACCGCGGGCTTCCTCATGGCGGCGCTCGTGTGGCTGCTTCCCGCGGCCGAAGGCGGGCAGTTCTTCGTGATCGTCGCGATGACCTACCTCATCGCGATCTCCGGCGCGGCGCACATCGTCGCGGGCAGCATCGAGTCCTTCATGCTGGTGCTGAACGGCTCGATGGACGTCGGGCACCTCCTCGGCGGCTTCATCGTGCCCGCGCTCCTCGGCAATATCGTCGGCGGGACGGTGCTTTTCGCGGTGATCTCCTACGCGCAGGTGATGAAGGAGATCTAGCCGCCGGAACCCCGCCGCCCGCCGTTGTCGAACCGGTTTTGCGAGGAGGCTTCCGATGGCGCTTCCAGCCCTGGTGCGGCGCGAGGATCCGGCGGTCCTGCGGCACGCGCTACGCGAGACCGACGCGCCGGAGATCCTCCTGCGCCGCATGGTGGTCGTGATGTCCGTGATCGGCACCGCGTGCATGGCGGTGACGACTCTTTTCCAGATGGGGGTGATCCGCCACCTCAAGGATCCGCCCATCGAGGGGTTCGATTCGGACAAGGTGAACGCCTCGAACCTCGCGTACGGCTGGGGCATGCCCGATTCGCCGCTCAGCATCGGCTCGCATGCGGTCGCGATCGCGTTGGCCGGCGTGGGCGGCGTGGACCGCGCGCGCACCGAGCCGCTGATCCCGCTCGCGGCGACGATCGCGGCGGCGCCCGCGGCGCTCACCGCGAGCCGCTACCTCTTCCACGACATGCCGGTGCGCGAGAAGGGTTGGTGCCCGTGGTGCATCACCGACGCGCTCGCGCACATCGCGGTGCTCGGCTTCACCGTGTGGGAATCGAAGAACGCGCTCGCGCGGCTCTTCGACAAGCGCTAGGGCGATGCGCGCCAAGGTGCTGAGCGCGGGCACGCCGCGCGTGATCGCGGTGGTGTTCGATACCGGCGAGGAGCCGGTCGCGGCGCTCACCGCGTTCGCCAAGGACCACGGCTTCCACGCCGCGAGCTTCAGCGCGATCGGCGCGTTCCAGGACGCGACGCTCGGCTACTTCGACTGGGAGAAGAAGGACTACGAGCGCATCGAGGTGCGCGAGCAGGTCGAGGTGCTCTCGCTCCTCGGCGACCTCGCGTTCGAAGGCGAGAACTCGCGCGTGCATGCGCACGTCGTCCTCGGGCGGCGCGACGGCACGGCGTGCGGCGGCCATCTCCTCGCCGCGCACGTGCGCCCGACGCTCGAGGTGATCCTCACCCAGGCGCCGGGCTACATGGAGCGCGTGCACGACCCGGTGAGCGGGCTCGCGCTCATCCGGCTCGATCGCTAGCCGGCGCATCCCGGGGCTCGCGCGCCCGGTCGTCGGAGAGCTTCACCTGCGCCTGCGAGCGCACGAGCGGCAGGCTTTCCGGATATTCGCGCTGCAGCCACTCGATGAGGCCTTCGCGCAGGCGGCAGCGCAGGTCCCAGTTCTTGCCCGCGTCCGCCGACGAGGCGAGGCCGCGCAGCTGCATCGCGCGCTCGCCGAGCTCGGTCACCTGCAGCACGGCGACGCGCTGGTCCCATTCCGGGGCCGCCTTGCAAAGCCGCATGAATTCCTCGCGGATCGGCTCGATCGGCAGGCGGTAATCGACCCACAGGAACACCGTGCCGATGATCTGCGAGGAGGTGCGCGTCCAGTTCTGGAACGGATGCTCGATGAACCATTGCAGCGGCACGACCAGGCGCCGCTCGTCCCATATCTTGAGCACCACGTAGGCGCCCGTGATCTCCTCGACGCGCGCCCATTCGTTCTCCACGATCAGCACGTCGTCGATGCGGATCGGCTGCGTGAAGGCGATCTGCAATCCGGCGATGAGGTTGCCCAGCACCGGGCGCGCGGCGAAGCCGGCGACCAGGCCCGCGAGGCCCGCCGAGGCGAGGAGCGTCGCGCCGAACTGGCGCACCGCGGGAAACGTGATCAGCGCGGCGGCGATGCCGAAGATCGTCGCGAAGGTCTTGAGCGTGCGGCCGAGCACGCGCACCTGGGTGCGGATGCGCCGCGCGTGCAGGTTGTCCTCGATGTTGCTCGGGTTGAGGAGCGCCACGATCTCCACCAGCGCCTCGATCGCGGCGAGCACGATCCACGTGATCGCGCCGATGAAGAGCAGGCCCACGAAGTGGCGCAGCGCGCGGATGTTGGGCAGCGTCTCGACCGCGGACTCGAGCACCACGCCCAGCGCGGCGAGGATCAGCGCCCAGCGCGCCGGCTCGCGCATGCGCCGCACGAGGACGCTCCCCGCGACGCGCGCGCGCAGCACGCGAGCGAGGATCGCCGCGCCGATGCCGTGCACGATGAGCGCCGCCGCGACCGCGGCGAGCGCCGCCATCGCCACGTCGAGCCACGGGTTGCCGGTGAGCTGAAGCGGAGAGTTCAAGCGCTCGACCTTACCAAATCGTGCGCGATCGGCGCAACCGCCTTGAACATCGAATCGACGCGCGGCGCCTGCCGCGCTTCACCATCGCTTGCCGCTCGCATCGGTGGAGTAAAGTAAAGCCCATCCGCAGGAGAGCCCCAATGGACACCGCCACGACCGAGATCCGCCGCTACGACAACCACATCGCCGGCGAGCGCGTCCCGCCCGCCGACGGCCGCCGCTTCGCCTCCACCAATCCCACGACCGGCAAGCCTTGGGGCGAAT
>JAICTR010000283.1 GCA_025936275.1 Burkholderiales bacterium | reverse complement strand
GATGGCGTCGGCGCTGGAATCGACGATCGCCGAGAGCTGGCGCGCGCGCGACTTGGCCGCGGCGAGCGCGGTGGCGTCGGTGAGCGTGATCACCACGCCTTCGATGGCCTCGGCTCCGCGGTAGGTGAGCAGGCGCACCAGGTACCACTGGCCGCCGCGGCTTTGCACCTCCTGCTCCACGCGCCCCTCGCCGTCGCGCACGCGCTTCACGTCGTCCATGAAGCCGGGATAGGCGAGCGGATGGTTGAAGCTCGCGAGGTAGCGCCCGACGTCGTGCGCCTCGAGCGAGAAGATCGAGGCCGCGAGCGGCGTGTACTTGCGGATGCGCAGGTCCGAATCGAGGTAGAGCGTGGCGACGTCGATGCTCTCCAGCAGGTGGCCGATGTCGCGGTTCACCTCCGAGAGCTCGGCGATCTTCCTCTGGTGCTCCGCGTTGACGGTGTGCAGCTCCTCGTTGACGCTGTGCAGCTCCTCGTTGACGCTCTGCAGTTCCTCGTTCGAGGCGACCATCTCCTCGTTGGTCGCCTGCAGCTCCTCGTTGCTCGCCTCCAGCTCCTCCACGGTCGACTGCAGGTTGCGGCGCGTCTGGGTGAGCTCCTCCTCGAGGCTCACGATGCGCTCGGAGGTCGCCTCGGGGGCATGCGCTTCGACGCTCGGCACCGGGGCCGCAACCGGCTCGCGATCCTCGAGCGTGATGAGGAACGCGGCCTCGGCGTTGCGCACCGCCAGGCGCTCCACGGTGAGCGCGAAGTGCAGCGCGCGATCCGTCGACGGCCACTCCAGCACCGAATACTTCACGGGCCCCGCCTCGCGCATCGCGCGGGCGATGGCGCCGGAGAGCGGCACGCGCACCTCCGGCGGGACGAGCTCGAGGAAATCGCTCGAGGCGCGACGCGGCGGCACGCGCAGCAGCGCCTCGGCGCCGCCATAGGAATCCAGGAGCGCGCGCTGCTCGCTCAGCAGGAAGCCGCGCGGCATGAAGCGCTCGAGGAGCGCGTCGTAGGTGGGCAGCAGGCGGTTTTCGGGCCGGTGGCGGTCGGGCTCGGCGTTGCTGCGCAACGCGACGCGCGTCGGGATCTCGGGCCGGTGCATGCCGCGGTTGTGCACGCGCTTGCGATAGAGCTTGCCGGACTCGTTCACCGTGTCGAAGCTCGAGAGGAGCTCGCCCGGCGTCTCGCTCGAGCCGAGGAAGAGCAGCCCGCCGATGCGAAGCCCGTAGCAGAGGCTCGCGAGCGCGCGCCGCTGCGCCTGCGGCCGCAGGTAGATCAGCATGTTGCGGCACGAGACGAGGTCGAGGTTGGTGAACGGCGTGTCGGTGAGCAGGTTGTGCTTCGCGAACACGATGCGGTGCCGGATCTCGGGGCGGATCTGGTAGCTGCCATCGGGACGCGGCTGGAAGTACGCCTCGAGCCGGTCGGCCGAGAGGCCCTTCACGCGCTCGCGCGCGAAGATGCCGGTGCTCGCCGCCTCGAGCGCGCCCTCGTGGATGTCGGTCGCGAACACCTTGAAGCCGCGCTTGGAGCCCGCGGCGCGCACCGCCTCGTCGAGCAGGATCGCGATGGAGAATGCCTCCTCGCCGGTCGCGCAGCCCGCGACCCACGCGCGCAGCTCGCGATCCGGCTCGATCGGGCTCGCCGCGATCGCCTGGAGCTGCGTCGCGAGCGCCTCGAAGCCCGCGACGTCGCGGAAGACCGTGGTGCCGCCGATGAGGAGGTCGCGGTGCAGCGCCGAGAGCTCGCTCGCATCGCGCTCGAGGAGCCGCGCGTAATCGCCGAGGTTCGCGAGGTCCACCAGGCGCGCGCGGCGCAGCATGCGCCGGTAGACGGTGCTGCGCTTGTAGTCGTCGAAATCGACGCGCAGCTTGTGGCGCATGAGCGAGATCACTTCCTCGACCACCTGCGACGCTTCGCCGTGGGGAAGCTCGCCGGTGGTCGCGTGCTCGATGAGCGCGCGCGCGAGCCCCTCCGCGCTCATGACCGCGTCCGCGACCCCGGCCTCGATCGCCGCGCGCGGCATCCCGTCGAAGGCGGCGGCTTCCGGGTCCTCGACCAGGACGAGGCCGCCCATCGCCTGGATGCGGCGCACGCCGCGCGAGCCGTCGGAGCCGCTGCCGGAGAGGATCACCGCCACAGCGCGCGGGCCGCAATCGGCCGCGAGCGAGGCGAGGAAGCGATCGATCGGGAACGAGAGATAGCGCTCGGCGGGACGATCGGTGACGCTCAGGCACCCGTCCGCGATCTCGATCTCCTTGCCGGGCGGGAGGAGATAGATGTGGTCCGGCTCCACGCGCTCGCCGTGCCGTGCCTCGCGCACCGGGATCGGCGTGAAGCGCGTGAAGAGCTCCTCCATCAGGCTCTTGTGGTCCGGCGAGAGGTGCTGGACGATGATGTAGGCGATGCCGCTGCGAGGAGAGACCGCGCGGAAGAAGCGTTCCAGCGACTCGAGGCCCCCCGCCGAAGCGCCTACGCCGACGACGAACGGACCCTTGCTGCCAGTATCCATGCGGTCCCTGCAGGTAAAGTGGTGCGCAGACTCTAATGCCGCCATGGAAGGCGTCCTATAGGAGTCGGCCTACAACCGGGGTCCCGAACCGGCGTTGCATCTTGTAGGACTCGGCCGACCGCGCTTCGCGGGCCGGACCACCGTCAACGGCAGATCGCCGCTTCGAGGATCGCGAGGTCGATCGGCTTCACGAAATGCTGGTCGAAGCCCGCTTCCTCCGCGCGCCGCCGGTCCGCTTCGAGCCCGTAGCCCGTGACCGCGAGGAGCCGCACCGCTTCGCCCGGATAAACCTCGCGCAAGCGCCTGGCGAGCTGGTAGCCGTCGAGGTCGGGAAGCCCGATGTCGATGAGCGCGACCTCCGCCGGGAATGCCCGGGCCGCGGCGATCGCGCCCGCCGCATCGTGGGCGGTCCGCACGGTATGCCCCTGCAGGCGCAGCGCCTCGCCGAGCGTGGCGGCCGCATCGACGTTGTCGTCGACGAGGAGGATGCGACGCGGCCGCGCGGCGGCCTTCGCAAGCAGGGATGGGGCGGGCGCCGCCACCGGCTGCGCCGCGCGCTCGACCAGCGGCAGCTCGAGCGCGAACTCGCTCCCGCGGCCTTCGCCCTCGCTCGCCGCGTACGCGCGCCCGCCGTGCATCTCGACGAGGTTGCGCACGATCGCGAGTCCCAGCCCCAGACCGCCGCCGGAGCGCGCGAGCGTCTGCGGCTGCTGCACGAAGAGCTCGAACACGCGATCGATCATGTCGGGCGCGATGCCCATGCCGCGGTCGGCGACCGCGAGCCGCACGCGGCCCTCCACGGCGCTCGCGCGCACCGCGATCGGCGCGCCCGGCTCGCTGTACTTCGCGGCGTTGGTGAGAAGGTTCGAGACCGCCTGCGCGAGTCGATCGGGGTCCGCGTCCACGCAGAGGCCCTCGCGCGCCACATCGACCTCGACCGGATGGCGACGCGCCTCGATCATCGGCTGCGCGGTCTCCATCGCCTTCTCGACCACCTCGGCGATCTCGACGGTGCGCCGGCGCAGCTCGACCTTGCCGCGCGTGATGCGCGAGACGTCCAGCAGGTCGTCGACCATGCGCGTGAGGTGCAGCGACTGGCGCTCGAGGATGTCGAGCTCCGCGCCCGAGACGCCGCGCATGCGCAGGAGCTTCAGCGCGCTCACGATCGGCGAGAGCGGATTGCGCAGCTCGTGCCCGAGCATCGCCAGGAACTGGTCCTTGGTGCGGTTCGCCTCCTCGGCCTGCACGCGCAGCTCCTCCACCTGGCGGCGCGCGCGAACCTCGTCGGTCACGTCGAACGCCATCACCAGCACGCCCTCGATGCCGCCCTCGACGCTTTCCAGCGGCGAGTAGACGAAGTTGAGGTAGCGCGCCTCGGTGCCCGACGGTCCCTGGCGCTCGTAGCGCGCCTCCTTGCCGACGTAAGGCTCGCCGGTGCGCAGCACCTCATCGAGGAGGCGCGGGAACACCTGGTCGCGAAGCTCGGGGAGCGCTTCGAGGAGCGGGCGTCCGATCACCTCCTCGCGCGTGCGTGACCAGACCCGGCACGCCGGCGGATTCGCGAGCTCCACGACATGCCGCGGTCCGCGCAGGATCACGATCGGGTTGGGCGCCTGCATGAAGAGCGAGCGCAGGTGCTCGCGATGCAGCTCCGCCTCGCGGCGGGCGACGCGCTCGTTCGCGAGCAGCCGTTCGCGCTCCTCGGAAGCGAGGCGCCGCGCGTGCCGGATCGCGAGCTGCGACTTCACCTGCGCCACGAGCTCGCGCGCGCCGAAGG
>JAICTR010000385.1 GCA_025936275.1 Burkholderiales bacterium | reverse complement strand
TGGGCCGGCGCGTGCACCACGCGCGGCAGGATGCGCACCACCTTCACCATCCGGTTCTGCACCTGCAGGATTTCGACGGGATGGTGGTCCACGCTGAGCGTCGTCCCGGCCTCGGGAATGTCCTCGAGGCTTTCGAGCAGCAGGCCGTTGATGGTCTTCGGTCCCTCGAGCGGGAAGTCGAAACCGGCCTTGCGGTTGAGCACGCGCAACGAGCACGCCCCGTCCGCGATCACCGTGCCGTCGGCTTCCTTGTGGAAAAGCGCGCTGCTGCCGATCGCCTGGCTGGTGAACTCGCCCACGATCTCCTCGAGGATGTCCTTCATCGTGACGAGCCCCAGGATCTCGCCGTACTCGTCGACCACCAGGCCCATGTGGCGCTGGTTCTCCTGGAAGTTGCCGAGCTGGGTAAGGAGCGGTGTGCCTTCGGGCACGAAGTAAGGCTCGCGCATGATCGTGCGCAGCGCCGCTACCTCCAGCTCGTCATGGCGCGTGAGGTTCAGCACCTTGCGCACGTGCACCGTGCCGACCGTGTTGTCGAGCCCGCCCTCGCACACCACGAGCCGCGTGTGGTGCGCGGTGGCGATGGCGTTGCGCACCTCCTCGATGTCGTCCTGCAGGTCCACCGACTCGATCTGGCCGCGCGGCGTCATCGTGTCGTCCACCGTCATGTCCTCGAGCTCGAAGAGGTTCAGGAAGATCGAGCGGTGCTTGGTGGGGATGAACTTCCCGCCCTCGAGGACCAGGGTGCGCAGCTCCTCCATGCTCAGCGGCTGCCCGGCGCCTTCCCCCACCTGCCGGATGCGCAGGAGCTTCAGCAGCCCGCGCACGATCACGTTCACGATCCACATCACCGGGCGCGTCGCGCGGATGAGCGGCGTGAGGACGTAGGAAGCGCCGAGCGCGATGGTCTCCGAGTAGGTTGCGCCGAGGATCTTCGGCACGATCTCGGCGAAGATCAGGATCGCGAAGCTCGCGGAGAAGGTGGCGATGGCGAGCACGTAGTCGCCGGTGCCGAAGAGCCGGCGGCAGATTTCCGCGACGAGGATCGTCGTCGCCGCGTTGATCACGGTGTTGCCGGCGAGGATGAACGACAGCAGCTCATCGGTGCGCTGCAGCAGGGCGGTCGCGAGCTTGGCGCCGGTGTTCCCCTCGCGCACCAGGTGCTTCAGGCGATAGCGGTTCAACGCCATCATGCAGGTCTCGGACATCGAGAAGAAGCCCGAGAACGCGAGCAGCGCGGCGAGCGCCACGAACAGCCAGCGTATGGGAACCGCGTCGGTCAAGGCGAGGTGAGGCCGCGCTTGAGGATCAGCTCGAGGACCGCCTTGCTGCCGACGTACGCGAGGAGCAGCGCGATGAAGCCGGCGAGCGTCCACCACACCGCGGTGCGCCCGCGCCAGCCGCGCAGCCAGTGCCCGGCGAGCAAGCCCCCGAAGATGAACCACGAGACGATCGCGAACACGTTCTTGTGCGTGAACCTGAAGGGCTTGCCGAAGAGCTCCTCCGAGAAGAAGAGCCCGGACACTACCGTGAGGGTCAGCAGCACGAACGCGGCGAGGAGGATGCGGAAGAGCAGCGCTTCCATTTCGAGGAGCGGCGGAAGCGTGCGGATGAAGGGCGGCAGCACGCCGCGATGCAGCCACTTCTCCTCGGCGAGCATCACCAGCGCGTGCACCGTCGCGACGAAGAAGAGCGCGTAGGCGAGCATCGCGATCGCGAAGTGCAGCGCGAAGAGCGGATCGCCGCCATAGTTCACCACGTGGTGCACGTGCATCACGGAAGCCTGCAGCACCACGCCGCAGAAGGCGATCGGCGCCATGAGGCCGAGGATCGCGCCGAGCCCCCGGAACGCGAGGCCCGCGAGCCAGTAGATGAGCACCGTGAGCCACACCAGCATCGCGACGCCGTTGCCGACGCTGAGGTCGAGCCCGTCCGCATGGACGACGCTGCGGTAGAGGAGCATCCCGTTGAGGACCAGCGCGATGGGCACGAACGCCGTCTCGAGCCGCGCGTCGGGGAGCGAGGCCGCCTCGCCCGCGGCGAGCGCCGGCCGCGCCCCGCGCCAGGCCAGCGCGGAGAGCAGGAGCCACGCGGCCGCGGTGCTAAAATACAAAAGCAAATCAGGCATTTCGATGCCGCATTCCCGATGAGCTTCCAGTTTACCAATTCCCCATGCTCGACGCCCTGACGCAACGCCTTTCCTCCGTGGTGAAGACCCTGCGCGGCCACGCGCGCATCACCGAGGACAACGTCCAGGAGATGCTGCGCGAGGTGCGGCTCGCGCTCCTCGACGCGGACGCGGGCCTGCCGGTGGTGAAGGACTTCGTCGGCAAGGTGAAGGAGAAGGCGCTCGGCCAGGAAGTGGGGGGCAGCCTCACGCCCGGACAGGCGCTCGTCGGCGTGGTGCACCAGGAGCTGGTGAGCCTGATGGGCGGCCAGAGTGCCGGCCTCGATTTCGCCACGCAGCCGCCGGCGGTGATCCTGCTCGCGGGCCTGCAGGGCTCGGGCAAGACGACCAGCGCCGGCAAGCTCGCGCGCCTCCTCAAGGGCACCCTCAAGAAGAAGGTGCTGCTGGTCTCCACCGACGTCTACCGCCCGGCGGCGATCGAGCAGCTCGCGACGCTCGGGCGCAACCTCGAGATCGACGTGTTCCCCTCGGATCCGTCGCAGAAGCCGGTGGAGATCGCCAAGGCCGCGCTCGAGCACGCGAAGCGGCACTTCCACGACGTGCTGATCGTGGATACCGCCGGCCGCCTGGGCATCGACGAGGCGATGATGAACGAGGTCACGGCGCTCCACGCCGCGGTGAAGCCGGTGGAGACGCTCTTCGTCGTCGACTCGATGCAGGGCCAGGACGCGGTGAACGTGGCGCGCGCGTTCAACGAGGCGCTGCCGTTGACCGGCGTGATCCTCACCAAGCTGGACGGCGACGCGCGCGGCGGCGCGGCGCTCTCGGTGCGCCAGGTGACGGGCAAGCCCATCAAGTTCGTGGGCGTCTCGGAGAAGATGGACGGGCTCGAGGCCTTCCACCCGGAGCGCATGGCCTCGCGCATCCT
>JAICTR010000070.1 GCA_025936275.1 Burkholderiales bacterium | reverse complement strand
GTTGATGGAAAGCTGCAGCACCGGCACGTCGGCGCGCGGAAAGACGTGCGCGAGCACCGACCAGGCGCCGTGGTCGAGTCCCCAGGTCTCCGCATCCAGCCCGCATTCGGGCGCCAGCATCCCGGCCACCTCGCGCGCGACATCGGGCGCGCCGGGGGCGGGGTAGCGCACATCGAAGAGCGCCTGCGGAAAGCCGTAGAAGTCGTGGATGGTGCGCGGCTCGTCCATCGCGGTGACCGCCGTCGCGTTGATGTACCAGTGGGCCGAAACCACCAGCACCGCGCGCGGCTTCGTCGCGAGCGAGGCGCCGAACGCACGCCAGGCCGCGGTGTAGCGGTTCTCCTCGAGGGTATTCATCGGGCTGCCGTGGCCCAGGAAAACCGCCGGCATCGGCGCGTTCATCGGCCTCAGCGCACGATGAGCACCGGCGTCTTGATGGAAGCGATCACCTTCGTCGCGACCGAGCCCAGCACGAGGTTCGCCAGCGCGCCCTCGCCGTGGGAGCCCATCACGACCAGGTCCACCTTCTCCTTCTTCACCACCACGGCGATCTGCTCGGCGACGTTGCCGCTCACCCAGCGCGCGGTATAGGCGACCTTCGCCTTGTCGAGTTCCTTCGTCGCGGTGGCGAGCGCCGCCTCGCTCTCCTCGGCGAGGAAGCCCTCGAGCGCGGCCTTGCCCACGCGCGCCGCGGCACCCGGGTACGGGATCGGCGGATGCACGTGGAGCACCAGGACCTGCGGGGGCTCGGCGAACCAGGAAAGATGCGTCACGAGATGGCGCGCGGCGCGGCGGGTGTACTCGGAGGTATCGGCGGCGAGCAGGATCTTCATGGCGGAAAAGGAGAGGGTAGGGATCGACGCCATTGTAAGGCCGCGCGACCGGCCGACCGGTTTGACGCCGCGCAAGCACGGCGGCCCGAATCGGGGCACAATTAACGTCGATTAAGACGCGCTCGCCATGCCCGATCCCGAGCTCCCCGAACCGAGTCCCCCGCTGCGGCTCGCCGCCGCCTCCGCGGCGCGCCCCGAGCCGCCGCAGTTGCCGCCACCCCTCGTGGCGCTTCGCGATGCGCTCGCGCCCCTCGGGGTCGATCCCTTTTCCGCCTCCCAGGCTCTCTTGCAGCGGCTGGGCGACGCGCGCACGGTCGGACTCCTCGGCCATGGCGAGACCGCGCATGCCGCGGGAAAGCTCCTCGCGCGCGTGCTCGAGGCGGGCGCACCGCGCTTCGCGAAATCGGTGGCGGAGCGTGCCGACGATTCCGCCGGCCGCCTCGCGATCGTGCGCGCGACTGGAGCACTGCGCTTCGGAGAGCTCCTCGTCGCGCAGGGCGTGGTGGCGCCGCGGCGCCTCGAGGCGGCCCTCGAAGCGCAGAAGCAAAGCGGACGGCGCATCGGCGAGGAGCTGGTCGCGCAGGGCCACATCGCGGCGCGAGAGGTCGCCGAGGCGCTGTGGCTGCAGCACAAGCTCAATGCCGCCGCCGCGGCGCTCGGCGCGATCGTGGGCGCGATGGCCGCCGATCCGAAGCTGCGCCTCGTGCAGCGCAAATCCTGAAGGCGAACGCGCGCCGCTAGTTTCCCGCCGCGTACGGCTCGACCTTGTCCTGCTCCTCGGGGTCGTTCCTCGCCACCACCGCGCGCGCGGGCTCGGTCGCGCTGAGGTTCACCGCCTCGTGCGGCACGCCGGGCGGCACGTAGAGGAAGTCGCCCGCCTCGCTCACCACCTCGTGCTCGAGCTTCTCCCCCCAGCGCGTGAGCACGCGCCCTTCGATCACGTAGATGCCGGTCTCGTAGCCGACGTGCAGGTGCGGCTCGGCACGCGCACCCGGTGGGATCACCACGACGTGCATCGCGATGCCGCGCGCGCCGACCGTCTTGCCGGAGATCCCTATGAAGTACGGCAGGCGCTGGCGCGTCATCACCTCCGCCTGCGGCTTCACCGCCTGCACCTTGCGCTCGTCGATGGGCATGGCTCGCCTCCGCGGCATTCGATGCGGCGACGTTAGCACGGCACGAGGCCGCGGCTCAGTGCTCGAGCGGCTCCAGCGCGACGTCCTCCTCGCTCGCGCCGCGGATCACGCGATCGAACACGATCGAGCTCGTGCCGTGCGCGGGCGAATGGTAGTTGGCGAGCTTGAGGTAGCAGGAGATGCCGGGATAGAGCGTGG
This sequence comes from Burkholderiales bacterium, assembly GCA_025936275.1. Classification (GTDB taxonomy): domain Bacteria; phylum Pseudomonadota; class Gammaproteobacteria; order Burkholderiales; family Usitatibacteraceae; genus Usitatibacter. The sequence goes on along the minus strand of JAICTR010000070.1, from coordinate 7,891 downwards.
GTCCGTGGTGCGTGAGCACCTTGCGGCCGTTCAGCCACGCGATGAAGAAGCCGCCGCGGGTCGAGCTCCATTTCACGTGGTACACGAAGTCGTACCAGGTGCCGCGCCGGAGGCGTCCCAGCTCCGCCTTGTATTCATCGGGGTGCTTGATGTCGCCGTAGAAGCCGTGCAGCCGCAAGCCCCACGGTTCCGCGACGAGGTTCATGTTCGCCTGCCCGCCGTCGGCGTGATGGTGGAAGTCCATCACCTCGCCCAGCTCGCTCGTCGCGTAGGTGTTGGGAAAGAGGATGGAGACCGCCCACCACTCTTCCTGGCCCTCGTTGCAGTAATCGGGCGAGGGCGGGAGCGCGAGGTCGTCGCGCTCCCAGTCGCCGCTGCCATGCACCTGGTCGTCGCCCGCCATCGTGGTGAGCTCGACCGCGAGCTCGCCATCGCGCGCGCTGCGCGTGAAGGCGCTGCGCCGTCCCGGCTCCGCCTTCGACTGCTCGCTCATGCCGCAGTAGGTGCCCTCGAAGTGGCAGGACCACGCGATGCCGGTCGCGCGCGGAGCGGCGAGCGCGGCGGGTGCGGCGCAGGAGACGAGCGCCGCGGCGAGCGCGGCAACGAGTCGATGCATGGATCGGGTCACGGCCCGTGTGGGAGGCACAGTGCACTATCGCGCGGCGCGTTTGCCGCCGCGTGATGCGCGAATGACCCGACCGGTGTAAGACGGCCGGGCGCGAGCCCGGCCGTTCGTCCGTCAGCGCAACTGCCTGAGCGACGACACGCTGTCGTCGAGCTGTGCGATGTGCGGATAGCGGCCCGGGCCGAGCACCGCGCAGCGACCGCGGAAGTCGGGCCGCGTGCAAAGCTCCCAGCGCCCGTCGTTCACCACCACGCTCGAGGCGCGCTCGTCGAAGCCGCTGCCGCGCAGGTCCGCGATGTCGTCGTGCGCGCGCATCGAGCGGCCGCCGAATCCGGGCCGGTTGAAGAGCTCGACCGAGGCGGTGTCGTGGTGCCAGCGGTCGCCGCGCAGGTTGCCGCGGTCGTGGTCGTTGCGATAATCGCGGCGATCCGCGGTGCGATCGAGCTCACGCACCGACTCGATGCGGTGGTTCAGCGAGCGGTCGAGCGTCGCGTACTTGCCCGGGCCGATCTCGCGGCAATCGCCGTTGAAGTCGGGTTGCGTGCACACCTGCCAGCGGCCGTCGTGCACGACGAGGCTCGAGGCCTGGTCCGTGATGCCGAGCGGCGCGAGGTCGCTCGCGCCGTTCTTCACCGTCACGGACTCTCCCTTGAAATGCGGCTGCTTGTAGATCGTGATCTGGGCGGCCTGCGCCACGCCGCAGAATGCGACGGCAGCGAGCGCCCCGGTTGCGATTCGCTTCATGGGATTCCCTCCTCGTTCCCTTTTGGAGCGAGGCGCGCGAAACGAGTTTCGGCGCGTTGCGTAGCGATGCGGCTACGTCCAGGTAGTCGCGCTCCGACGCGTGCGCCGATCAGAACATGCCGGCCGCGGCGGCGAGCAGCACCACGATTTCCGCGATCGCGATGGCGACGAACGCGCGCTCCTTGCCGCGCACGAAGACCGGCAGCACGCGCAGATAGCACGCGAGCGTGGAAGCGGCGAGCACCGCGACGCCCGCGAGGTTCAGCAGGTCGCCCTTGCCGATGCGCGCGACCCACGACCATCCGGTGGGCGCATGCGTCTCGGCGAGGTATTCGTCGAGCGGCAGTCCCCAGATCGCGGGCAGCTTCTCCACCGGGATCGCGGGCGCGACGATGCCGGCGATGTAGAGGAAGTACGTGACGACGAGTGTCGCGAAGCCGATGCGCGTGCCCCACAGGAGCCAGCGTGCATACGTCTCCTGCTCGGCGCGGCGAGCGGCTTCCTTCTCGTCCAGGACGTTCGCCATCAGAAGCCCAGGCCCTGCGCGAGCGAGCGCAGGCCCGCGAGGATCAGCACCGCGATCACGATGTTCCGCGCGGTCGATGCCTTGATCCCTTTGAGCACCTTCACGCCCACGCGCGCGCCGATCATCACGCCGAGGATCGAGGGCACGATGATGATCGGCAGCAGCGCGCCCTTGTTCATGTACACCCACGCCGCCGAGGTGTTGATGATGGAGATCGCGAGGCCGCTCGTGCCGAGCGCGAGCTTCAGCGGCACGCCCATGAGCAGGTTCAGCGCCGGCACGTTGGCCCATCCCGCGCCCAGGCCGAAGAGCCCGCCCACCATGCCGATGCCGAAGAACGAGGCGAGGCCCCACGCCGTGCGGTGCACCTTCCAGTCGATGTGCTCCCTCGCCGCCGGATCGTAGAAGCGGCCGTGGAGCCCGAGCGCGAGCGCCCAGCGATCCGCCTCGTGCGAGGCGAGCTTGCGCGAGTCGCGCGTGACCCACATGAGGATCGCGATGAGGAGCACGGTGATGCCGAGCGAGACCTGCACCACGCGCGTCGGGAGCGCGAGGCCCACCAGCGCGCCGATGATGCCGCCGATCGAGCCGGCGAGCGCGAGCGGCATCGCGAGGCGCAGGCTCGCGAGCCCGCTTCGCAGCAATCCCGGTCCCGAGGCGAGCGCGCCGCAGAGCGCGAGCATCAACCCCGCGCCGCGCACGAAATCGAGGTGGAACGGGAAGAAGCCGCCCACGATCGGCACGAAGAGCACGCCGCCGCCGATGCCGCCCACCACGGCGACGATTCCCATCAGGAACGTGGTGACGAAAAGGATCAGCGGCCACGCCCACCACGGCAGCGTCGGCACGTGCGTCGCGCGCGCCGCGTAGGCCATTCCGGGTGCGCAGAAGAGCAGGGCAGCGGCGGCGATGCGGGTCGCGCCGAGCTTGCGAAGCGTCATGCGGCGCCCTGGCGATCGCGCCGCGAGCGGCCGGCGTGCGCCTCGCGCGCGGGCTTCGGCTCGGCCGGCGGCTTGCCGCCGAGCTTCTCCTTCGAGAACTCGAGGAACGCCGCCACCGGCTTGGACTGGATGCGCTCGCGCGGATACACCACCGAGAGTTGCCGCGTGAGGGGCGGCGAGAGCGGGATGCGCACCAGCGCCCCGAGCCGCACCTCCATCTCCACCGTGGCGCGCGACATGATCGCGAACCCGAGGCCCGTGGCGACGAGTCCCTTCAGCGCTTCGGGGCTGCTCGCTTCCATCACGAGCTGCAGCGCATCGGCGGCGAGCCCCGCCTCGTGCAGATAGCGGTCGATCACCTCGCGCGTGCCCGATCCCGGCTCGCGGCCGATGTAGGCGTGCTCGGGAAGCTCGCTCACCACGACGTTGCGCCGTGCGGCGAGCGGGTGCGAAGGCGCGCACACCACCTGCAGCTCGTCGTTGCACACCGCGTCGGTCGCGAGCGAGGGCAGGTGCGAATCGCCCTCGATGAAGCCGAGGTCCAACGTGCGCTCCGCCACGCGCTCCTGCACCGCGTCGGAGTTCGCGACGAAGAGCCGCGGCACGATGCCGGGATGGATCGCCTTGAACTCGCCGATCACGCGCGGCAGCAGGAACTCCGCGATGGTGGTGCTCGCGCCGATCAGGAGCGGCCCGGCTTCCTTTCCGCTGAAGGCTTTCACGCGCTGGTCGAGCTCGGCGTCGAGCGCGAGGATCTTCTCCGCGTACTCGAGCGCCACCGCGCCGGCGGGCGTGAGCGCGATGCGTCCCTGGGCGCGGTCGAAGAGCCGCGTGTTGAAGTGCTCCTCGAGCTGCTTGATCTGGAAGGTGACCGCGGGCTGCGTCATGAAGAGGGCTTCGGCCGCCTTGGTGAACGAAAGGTGCTTCGCGACGGCGTGGAAGACGCGGAGCCGGCGGTCGGCCATGGGAAAGATCGGGGTTCGGACGAGGCGGAAGGCCCTATTGAAGCACAAGCGCGCATTGAGCACCGCTCCGGGCTGCGCGGTGGAAAAGAGAAGAGCGCCTTTCGGCGCTCTTCGATGCGACGCTTCGGGCGATCGCGGTGGGCGACCGCACCGACCGCTAGTGCGTCGTGCTTTGCTGCTTCGTCGTGTCGGTCGACGTCTGGCTGCCGGTCGCGGCGCCGGTGCTGTTGCTGAGCGACTGGTCGCCGGTGGACGTCGCGTTGTCGATGGTCACCGACGAGCGGCCGCGCAGGTCGATGTTGGGGCTGACGGTCGAGGTCGAGCCGGTCATGCTGTTATCCGTGTTCGCGGTCGAGCCGGTGACGGAGGAGTTCGTCGCCGCGTTGGAGCCCGCGGTCGAGGCGCTCGACGGCGCGCTCGAGGTCGTCGCGGAAGGGCTCGTGGCCGTCGAGGGCGACGCCCCGGACCTCGATGTCCCCGAGCTCGACGTCGCGTCGGAGGCGCAATCCTGGTGCACCGGGCTCGCCGAGTGCTCCTTCGCCTCGCCGGTGGACTTGCCCGCGAGCTTGCCCGCCTGGGGATGCGCATGCCCCGAGTTGCCGGCTTCCAGGCTGCTGCACGGCGGAAGGTTCGTGCTCGCGCCGCTGGTATCGCGGCTCGTGTTCGAGCTTGCCGCGAATGCCGGGACCGCCATCATGGCCGCAACCGCGGCCGCGCTGATGAATCGAGAACGGATCATGTGTTTCCTCCTGTTGAAAGGGGCGCAACGCAAATTGGGCACCCCGCCGCGCGCAGCGGTTCGCATCCCGGCTGCGCCTTTCGGATGCGACAAGACGTCTTCCGCGATGCCGCTGTCGGACGGTTCTTGCAGGAACGGGCAAAATGCACGCGATGCGCGTCGTCATCGCCCAGATGCAGCACGAGACCAACACGTTCTCGCCGGTCCCCACGCCGTGGGAGGCCTTCGGGAAGCACGGTGCGTGGGTCGGGCGCGAGGCGCTCGAGGCCGTGGAAGGCACGCGCGTTCCCATGGCCGCGTTCGTCGACCTCGCGCGCCAGGAGCGCGCGCAGATCGTGACGCCGGTCGCGGCGTGGGCGTATCCGAGCGGGCCGGTGGACGGCGATGCATACGAGCGCATCTGCTCGCTCATCTGCGATGCGGTGCGCGAAGGATGCGACGCCGTGTTCCTCGACCTGCACGGCGCGATGGTGGTCGAAGGCCGCACCGACGACGGCGAGGGCACGCTCCTCGAGCGCATCCGCGCGATCGCGCCGCGCGTGCCGATCGCGGTCTCGCTCGACCTGCACGCCAACGTGACCGAGCGGATGGTGCGCAACTGCACCGTCATTGCGGGCTACAAGACCTATCCGCACGTCGATGGCTACGAGGCCGCGGAGCTTGCGGGAAACATTTTGTGGCGCCACCTGCGCGGCGAGATCCAGCCGGTGATGGCGTGGGGCAACCGGCCGCTGCTCGCCCACACGCTCAAGCAGAACACCGGCGAGGGCGCGATGCGCGAGTTCGTGGAAGCGGCTCGTGCGGCCGAGCGCGGCGGCATGCTGGCGGCGACGGCACTCGGCGGCTTCCAGCTCGCCGACATCGCCGAGGCCGGCATCAGCGCGGTGGTCGTCGCCGATCGCGACCGTGCAGCGGCGCAGGCCGCCTGCGATGCGATCCTCGATGCGGCGTGGCGGCGCAAGGAGGATTTCATCTACCGCGGGCGTCCGCTCGAGGAAGCGCTCGTCGAGGCGAAGCGGCTCGGCGAGGCGAGCGGAGGGCCGGTGCTGCTCCTGGACCACGCGGACAACTGCATGTCGGGCGCCACGCAGGACTCGATGCATGTTTTGGAGGCCGCGCTTCGCCTCGGCCTCGATGGCATCGCCGTGGGGCCGGTACGCGATGCCGAGGCTGTCGCGCGGATGGTGGAAGCGGGCATCGGCAATCGCGTGACGCTTGCGATCGGCGGCAAGGTGGACATGCCGGCGATCGGCCGCAAGGGCGAGCCGATGATGCTCGAAGGCATGGTGCGCAACATCACGGATGGCGAGTACACCATTACGGGCCCGCAGTTCACCGGCACGCGCTGCTACATGGGCCGGACCGCGGTGCTCGATACCGGCAAGGCCCAGGTCGTCGTCACCGAGCGCAACCAGGAGCCGTGGGACCGCGGCGTCTTCGAAAGCGTCGGCATCCGCCCGGAGAAACAGCGCTACCTGCTCCTCAAGTCGCGCATGTACTTCCGGCCGGTGTTCCTGCCGATCGCGAAGGGCTCGGTGCTCTGCGACGGCGTGGGCGTGGCCTCGTCGGACTGGACGCAGTTCGACTATCGCAAGGTGCGCCGGCCGATGTATCCGCTGGACGAATGGCGCGGCCCGCTTGACCGATAACTGTACATACTGTACAGTTTAAGCGATGAAATCCAGGAAAGTCGTCACGAAGGGAGTCGAGGAGGCGCGGCGGGCCTTTCCGGCGCTTCTCGACGCGGCTTCGCAAGGCGGCACGACGATCATCACGCGAAGAGGCATCGCCGTCGCGGCGATCGTCCCGGCGGGCGATGCCGCGAAGGTGCGGCCGATCTCCTTGATGTCTTTGGCCGGTACCGGCAAGGGGCTTTGGGGCACGGACTCCACCAGGACCGTCGCGCGGATGCGCGATGAATGGACGCGCTAGACCTCGAATCGCTCGACGACGGCGCACTCGTCCTCGTCGACACGGCTCCGATCATTTACGTGTTGGAGGGCCACGCGCAGTTCGCTGCGCGTTTCAAGCCCTTGTTCGCCCGCCACGAGGCGGGCACCCTGCAGTTGGCGGTGTCGACGGTAACGTTGAGCGAAGTGCTCGCGGGGCCGATCGCAGCGGGCGAGGAAGCGATCGCGAGGCGATACCGCGCGATGCTGGGATCCTGGGGTGTGGTTGACTTTACGGCGGACATCGCCGAGCAGGCGGCGCGCGCACGGGCTCAGTATCGCCTGAAGTTGCCCGATGCCATTCAGCTCGCGACGGCGCTCGCGATCAATGCCGACGCACTCGCGACACATGATCGGGCGTTCGGCAAGGTTCGTGGGCTTCGCATCATCGCGTAACTAGCTTATCCCTTGGGATAAACGATCATGTACGACCGCGACATCCGCCCGTCCGAAATCACGCCCGAGTCGATCGCGTTCGGACGTCGCCGGCTGCTCGGCGCCGCCGCGGGGCTCGCGTTCACCTGGGGAAGCGGCGCGGCATGGGCGTCGGCACCGAACGCGCGCGAGCTCTTCCGCTCGCCGCCCAGGAGCCGCTACTCGACCGACGAGGCGCTGACGCCCATCGAGATCGCCACTACGCGCACGCGCTTCCGCGAGCTGGAGGAGGACATCGCGAAGAACGGCGAGGCGTACACGCCCTATCCGTGGAAGGTGAGCGTGGAGGGCGCGTGCGCGAAGCCGCGGGTCTTCGATCTCGACGATCTCCTCAGGCTCGCGCCCTTCGAGGAGCGCATCTACCGCATGCTCTGCACCGAGGGCTGGCTGCATATCGTTCCCTACATCGGCTATCCGCTCTCGGAGGTGCTGAAGCGGGTCGAGCCGACGGCGAACGCGAAGTACGTCGAGTTCACCTCGCTTTTCGACCCGAAGCAGTTCCGCGGCCAGCGCGAGATCACTTACATCGACTGGCCTTACGTGGAAGGCCTGCGCATCGACGAGGCCATGCATCCGCTCACGTTCGTGGCGCTCGGCGCCTACGGGCAGATCCTGCCCAAGGGACTCGGCGCGCCGATCGCCGTGCGCGTGCCGTGGAAGTTCGGCACCAAGAGCCCCAAGGCCGTGGTGCGCATGCGCTTGATGGAAGACCAGCCGAGGACCATTTGGCCGGCGCGCTATCCGAAGCTGCACACCTTCTGGGGCAACGTGAACCCGCAGGGGAAGAGCGCGCTCTTCGGCCGCGGCATGCGTGAGCGCGCCTACGGCGACATCTTCTCGAGCCCGACCCGGCAGTACAACGGTTACGCCGAGCATGTCGCTTCGCTCTACACCGGCATGGACCTCGAGCGGATGTACTGATGGCGGCCGAAGCGGCTCGCGTGCGCGTGTGGGACCCGCTGGTGCG
>JAICTR010000362.1 GCA_025936275.1 Burkholderiales bacterium | reverse complement strand
CTCGAGGCGAAGGTCTTCGGCGGCGGCAACGTGCTGCAGGGCTTCATGCTCTCCAACGTGGGCGAGCAGAACGCGGAGTTCATCGTCCAGTACCTGAACCTCGAGGGCATCCCCATCGTCTCGCGCGACCTGCTCGACGTGTGGCCGCGCAAGATCTATTTCTTCCCGCGCAGCGGCAAGGTCATGGTGAAGCGGCTGCGCAAGATCAACAACGACACCATCGTGCTGCGCGAGCGCGACTACGGCGCGCGGCTCTTCCACGGCACCATCGAAGGCGGTGCGGAGCTCTTCAAATGAACCGCAAGATCAGGGTCCTCGTCGTGGACGACTCGCGGATGATCCGCGACGTCCTCACCGACATCCTCAACGAGCAGGGCGACATCGAGGTGGTCGGCGCCGCGGCCGACGCCTACGAGGCGCGCGACATGGTGCGCGACCTGAATCCCGACGTCGTCACGCTCGACGTCGAGATGCCCAAGATGAGCGGGCTCGAGTTCCTCGACAAGCTGATGCGCGCGCGGCCGATCCCGGTATTGATGATCTCGTCGTTCACCGAGCGCGGCTCCGAGGTGACCTTCCGCGCGCTCGAGCTGGGCGCCGTGGACTTCGTCACCAAGCCCAAGCTGAACGAGCAGACGCCCGACGATTACGGCGCGATGATCGCGGAGAAGATCCGCGCGGCGAAGAGCGCGCGCCTGAAGATGCCGCGCCGCTCGCCCGAGGACGGCGGCGTGGGCCAGGTGCCGGTGGTCCCGGTGCAGAAGCGCCCGGTGCCGCGCGGCGTGAAGACCGCCGAGACGCTGATCGTGGTGGGCGCATCGACGGGCGGCACCGAGGCGATCCGCGAGTTCCTGGTCGGCATGCCGCCCGATTGCCCGGGCATCGCCATCGTGCAGCACATGCCGGAGAACTTCACGCGCATGTTCGCCGAGCGGCTGAACGGCCTGTGCCAGATCACGGTGAAGGAGGCGGAGCACAACGACGCGATCCTTCCCGGCCACGCGTACGTCGCGCCCGGCGGCAAGCACCTGTGGGTGAAGCGCGACCAGGGCCAGCTCATCGCCAAGCTCTCCACCGAGCCGCCGATGAACCTGCACCGGCCGTCGGTCGACTTCCTGTTTCTCTCGGCGGCGAAGTACGTGGGCGCCGATGCGATCGGCGTGATCATGACCGGCATGGGCCGCGACGGCGCCCAGGGCATGCTCGAGATGAAGAACGCGGGCGCCTGGAACCTCGCTCAGGACGAGGCGAGCTCGGTGATTTTCGGCATGCCGCGGGAAGCGATCGAGGCCGGCGCTGTTCACGAAGTGGCTCCCCTCAACAAGCTTCGCGAGCGCGCGCTCGCCCGCGCGGCGAAGAAGGAGACGACGCGATGAGTTCGGATTACGCGGTGCTCGATGCGCCGCGCGCGGAGGCGGAAGCCGCGCGCCAGGAGTTCCTCACCTGCCGCCTGGGCGGCGAGCATTACGGGATCGACATCCTCAAGGTCCAGGAGATCCGCGAGATCGACCTCGTGACGCGCGTGCCCCACGTGGCGCCGTACGTGCGCGGCGTGATCAACCTGCGCGGCGCGATCGTGCCGATCGTCGACCTGGGCCTGCTCTTCGGCTTCCCGGAGCCGCTGCCGCTCGAGAAGGCGAGCGTGATCGTCCTCAACGTCGACCACCGCATGGTGGGGCTCGTGGTCGCGGGCGTCTCCGACGTGGTGGCGCTCGCCGAGCACGAGATCCTGCCGCCGCCCGAGCTGGGCGATCGCGCCATCGGCCGCGCGATCCAGGGCATCGGCACGCGCGGCGCGGCGACGCAGGAAGAGGGCGGCGCGAGCCTCCTCCTCCTCGACGTGCACTACGTCCTGCGCCGCGTGCGCGAGGAGCGCGAATGAGCGTGCACGCCGGCATGCCGCCCCTCGACGCGACGGCGATGATGCCGGCGCGCATCGGCGCCTACGAGATCCGCGGCGTCCTCGGGCGCGGCGAGTCGGCGACCATCTACCTCGGGCGCGAGCTTTTTCCCGCGCGCGACGTGGCGATCAAGGTCTACGACCCGCGCCTCCTCGCCTCCGAGGAGCGCGCGCTCTTCCGCTCGCTGTTCCTCAAGGAAGCGCTGCTGGCGAAGAAGCTCACGCATCCCAACATCACGCAGGTGCACGACGCGGCCGCCGACGACGAGCGCGCCTACATCGTGATGGAGTACGTGCAGGCGGGAAGCCTCGATCGGTACTGCGTCGCCGAGGGCCTCCTCGAGCCGCGGCGCGTGGCGCGCATCCTCGAGCAGGTGTGCGACGCGCTGAGCTACGCGAACGCCCACGGCATCGTGCACCGCGACCTCAAGCCCGCCAACATCCTCATGGGCGCCGATGGCGAGGCGAAGGTCGCCGACTTCGGCGTCGCGCACACCGCCTTCGCCTTCGATCCGACGCGCGGCCTGGTGGTGGGGTCGCCCGCCTACATGGCGCCCGAGCAGCTCGAGCGCAAGCCCGCCTCGATCCAGTCGGACATGTATTCGCTGGGCATCGTGCTCTACAAGATGCTGATGGGGGAGCTGCCGTTCTCGCCCGATACGCCGGCGGCGCTCATGGCGCGCATCCTGCTCGGCAACCTGCCCAAGCCGGGCGCGGGGCGCAGCGGCCTCGATCCGCACTTCGACGCGATCTTCGCCCGCGCCACGGCGCGCGACCCGGCACAGCGCTACGCGAGCTGGGAAGAATTCGGCGCGGACCTGCGGCGCATCTCGGAGCCCGCGGGCGAGTGCGCGCCCGACGAGCGCGTGGCGCAGCTGCGCGCGCTGCCGCTCTTTCGCGACTTCACGTCCCCCGCGCTCGCCGAGCTCGCGCCCATGGGCCGCTGGTTCGATGTGCGCGCCGGCTCCACGCTGGTGGGCGAGGACGATCCCGGCTACTCCTTCTTCGTGCTGGTGCGCGGGCAGATGCGCGTCACGCGCCGCGGCACGCTCCTGCGCATCCACGGCGCCGGCCAGTGCCTCGAGGAGACCGCCTTCCTGCGCCGCAACGCCGCGCGCCGCTTCGCGAGCGTCACGGCGGTGACCGATTGCACGGTGATCGAATTCGATCCCGACGTGCTGTGGCTCGCGTCGCCCGATTGCACGCGCCAGGTGCACGAGGCGTTCCTGCGCATCATGGCCGAGCGGCTGGTGAACGCCGAAGGCGCGCTCGCCGAGATGCTGGCCGGCAAGAGCGTGACGCTCTTCTGACATGAAGATCCTCTCGCGCCTGCGCTCCATCCGGTTCTCGCGCCTGCAGGCGAAGCTGCTCGGG
>JAICTR010000218.1 GCA_025936275.1 Burkholderiales bacterium | reverse complement strand
GCATCGTGCGCGGCGATCGTCGCTCGGGCTACGCGATCGCCGGCGATGCGGCGCAGATCACCGTAGGCGAGCTCTACGAGGCGGCCGTCGCGCCGCTCGGTGGCATGCGCCCGGAGGAATGGGCCGAGATCTCGCGCGATTTCGCGCAGGCCGCGGAGCGGCTGCGCGAGGGGCTGCGGCGCCCGCTCGCCTCGCTCGCGCTTCAGGGCGACGACGCGCTCGCCAGCACCGATTCGACGAAGCACCACTTGCCGAGGGGGTAGCTTTCGCGCCACCTTCGTGGATCGTATTCGACCAGCAGATCACGGCCGGCCGAGGAGCACGTTGCGCAGCACCACCGCATCGTTGTGTGCTTCGTCGTGCGCGGCGTAGACCAGCGTGATGCGCCCTTTGCGCGCCAGCGTGCGCAAGCGCTTGACCTCCCCCGGATGATCGCGAAGCTCCGCGGTGTAGCGGCGTTGGAACTCAAGCCAGCGCGCGGGATCGTGGCCGAACCATTCGCGCAATGGCGCGCTCGGCGCGATCTCCTTCATCCATTCGTCGAGCTTCGCGCTCGCCTTGCTCACGCCGCGCGGCCACAGGCGATCGACCAGGATGCGCACGCCGTCGGAGGGCGAGGGCGGCTCGTACGCGCGCTTGATCGCGATGCGGGAGGCGGGGATCGCGGGCATCGAGGAATTATGGCCCTCTCCCCGGCCCTCTCCCAAGGGACAGGGAGGGCTTAAAGCGCCCAGCGCGCCTTCCAGGCGTTGAGCACGCGGCGCGGGTAATCGGGTTGGCCGAGGGTGCCGTTGTAGCGCCCGAGCGCGTTCACCAGGTTGCCGTGCTCGCGATCGATGTAATGGCGCAGGATCGTGCAGCCGAAGCGCAGGTTGGTGCGCTCGGCGAAGAGGTCCTGGCCGGGCACGCCGATGAGTTTCACCCAGAAGGGCATCACCTGCATGAGGCCGCGCGCGCCGGAGCGTGAGACGGCGTACTTGCGGAAGTGGCTCTCGACCTCGATCACGGCGAGCACGAGCTGCGGATCGAGGCCCGCGCGCATCGCTTCATAACGCACCAGCGCGAGGAAGCGGCGCGCCGATTCCTCGTCGGGGAATCGCGCCGCCACGCGCGGCGTCATCGCGCGCACCCAGGCGCGCAGGTCCATGTCGCGCATGTCCACGCTCGCGCCATCGGCGACCGCATGCGCGAGCGACGCACGCACGCTCGCCGAGAGCACCTCGTATTGCTGCGCACCGCCCGAGGCGCCGAGCGGTGCGAGCAGGGCGAGCGCGGCGACGAGCGCCGCGAGCCTACGCGGGCTGGCGTATCCGGCCATCGTGCACGCGCGAGCGCGTGTACTCGGCGGCCTCGGCGAGCGGCACCTTGGTCGCTCCCGCGTCGCGCCGCTGCTGGTACTCGACCATGCCTTCCTTGAGCCCGCGATCGCCCACCACGATGCGATGCGGAATGCCGATGAGCTCCTGGTCGGCGAGGAGCACGCCCGGGCGCTCGTCGCGATCGTCGAGCAGCACGTCGAGGCCCGCGGCCTGCAGCTCGGCGTAGAGCCGGTCGGCGGCGGACTTCACCGCCTCGCTCTTGCGGTAGCCCATCGGAATCACCGCCACCACGAAGGGCGCCATGGGGTCGGGCCAGATGATGCCGCGCTCGTCGTGGTTCTGCTCGATCGCGGCGGCGACGACGCGCGTGACGCCGATGCCGTAGCAGCCCATCTCCATCGGACGCGCCGCGCCCTTCTCGTCGATGTAGGTGACGCCCATCTTCTCGGTGTAAGCGGTGCGCAGCTGGAAGACATGTCCCACCTCGATGCCGCGCGCGATCTCGAGCGTGCCCTGGCCGTCGGGCGAGGGATCGCCCGCGACCACGTTGCGGATGTCCGCCACCTCGGGCTCGGGCAAATCGCGGCCCCAGTTGACGCCGGTGAGGTGGAAGCCTTCCTCGTTCGCGCCGGTGCAGAAATCGCTCATCGCGGCGACCGTGCGATCCGCGACCACGCGCAGGTCCGGATGCCCCACGGGACCGAGCGAGCCCGGCGGCGCCTCGAGGCGCGCTTCGATCTCCGCGTTGGTCGCGAAGCGGAAGGGATTGAGGTCCTTCACCTTCGACGCCTTCACCTCGTTCAGCATGTGGTCGCCGCGCACGAGGAGCATCGCCATCTCGGGCGGCTTCCCGTCGCCGGGCTCGTGCATCACCACGATGGACTTCACCGTCTTCGTGAGCGGAATCTTCAGGTACTCGGCGACTTCCTCGCAGGTGTGCTTGCCGGGCGTGGCTTCCTTCTTCATCGGCCGCGTCGCGGCCGCGCGCGGCGCCGCGGGCGCGAGCGCCTCGGCGAGCTCGACGTTCGCCGCATAGCCGGATCGCGGGCTATACGCGATCGCATCCTCGCCCGAGCCCGCGATCACCTGGAACTCGTGCGAGCCGGTGCCGCCGATCTCACCCGTGTCCGCCGCCACCGCGCGGAATTCGAGCCCGAGGCGCGTGAAGATGCGCGTGTACGCCTGGTACATCTTGTCGTAGCTCTTCTTGAGCCCCTCGAAGTCGGCGTCGAACGAGTACGCGTCCTTCATCGTGAACTCGCGCGCGCGCATCACGCCGAAGCGCGGACGGATCTCGTCGCGGAACTTGGTCTGGATCTGGTAGAGGTTCACCGGAAGCTGGCGATAGCTCTTCACTTCGCGGCGCACGATGTCGCAGAGCACCTCTTCCGCGGTCGGCGCGTAGCAGAACTCGCGCTTCGCGCGATCCTCGATGCGCAGCATCATCGGCCCGTAGAGATCCCAGCGGCCGGTCTCCTTCCACAGCTCCGCGGGCTGGATCGGCGGCGCGAGCATCTCCAGCGCGCCCGCCGCGTTCAGCTCCTCGCGCACCACCTGCTCGACCTTGCGCAGCACGCGCAGTCCCAGCGGCATCCACGAATACAGGCCGCTCCCGAGCTTGCGGATGAGGCCCGCACGGAGCATGAGCTTGTGGCTCACGAGCTCCGCTTCCTGGGGGGCTTCCTTGAGGGTGGCGAGGTAGTACTGGCTGGCGCGCATGAACTCTCCGGCGGTGAAGCGGCGATCGGCTTCTTTTCGAGTGGAAAATCATCGAGTTGCAGCCAAACATTCTACACGCCGCGAAGATTCGGCCGGCGGGTGGCGAGCGGCCGCGAACTGTGGAAAAATGGAATCAACTCAACCGGATTGGATGGTGACCGCCATGATCGATCGGGACGGATATCGCCCGAACGTCGCCATCGTGCTCGTGAACGGCCGCAACCAGGTGTTCTGGGGCAAGCGTGTGAAGGAACACGCGTGGCAGTTTCCCCAGGGCGGGATCAAGCCGGGCGAATCGCCCGAGCAGGCCATGTACCGGGAGCTGCAGGAGGAGACCGGCCTCGAGCCCCAGCACGTGAAGATCCTCGGCCGCACGCGCGAATGGCTGCACTACAACGTGCCCGTGCACTGGGTGAAGCGCGAATGGCGCGGCACGTACAAGGGGCAGAAGCAGATCTGGTTCCTGCTGCGCCTCACCGGCCGCGATTGCGACATCTGCCTGCGCGCGAGCGGCCACCCCGAGTTCGACGCGTGGCGCTGGCACGACTACTGGATCCCGCTCGAGACGGTGATCGACTTCAAGCGCGAGGTGTATCGCCTCGGGCTCGAGCAGCTCGCGGGCTACCTCGACGTGGCGCGTGCCGTGGGGCTCTCGCCCTACGGGCGGCGGCGCCGGCCGGTTCGCATGCCGCGCGTGGCGGCGGAAGCCGAAGCTTCCGCGGCGTCGGCACCGATCCTCGGCACCGACGCCTGAGGGACTTCAGAAGCCGCGCATCGGTCCCGGCACGACGAGCGCCGAGAGGGCGCCCACGACGATGCCGAGCACGATCGCGATGACGATCACCACGACGGTGAATCCCATCGCCTTCTCGGGCGGCGTCTTCATGAGCACCGGCAGCCCCGTGTAGAGCAGGTAGAGGCTGTAGAGGCCGAGGATGCCGAGAATGCCGAGCAGCGGGATGATCGAGAAGATGCCGGCGAGCCACATCGCCGTGGGCGAGAAGGCCGAGACCTTCAGCGCCTGCATGAAGTTCTTCTCGCCGCCGAAGTTGGGCGCCAGCGCGTCGATGATGAGCGCGAGCACGTAGACCCAGCCGAGGTTCAGCACGTACTGCAGGATCATGTGCGCGATGCCCGAGGTGATCGGCCATCGGTAGCTGCCCATGAACGAGCTCACGCCGATCAGCGAGTAGCCGATGAACGACGCCACCGCCGGGATGGCGGCGAGGATCATCACGTACCCGGTGTAAAGGTCCTGGACGGTGTGCGGCTCGGCCGAGATGACCTGCCACTCGCTCTTCGGCTGCAGGAGGATGTTCTTCGCGCGGTCCACGAGATTCATTGTTCTCTCCCTGGGTTGGACGTCGCGTGCAGTATAGCCGCTAGAGCACCACGAGGTTGTCCCGGTGGATGAGCTCCGGCTCGGCGAGGTAACCGAGCACCGACTCGATCTCCGAGGTGGGTTTTCGCAGGATGCGGGCCGTTTCCGCCGAGCCGTAATTCACCAGCCCGCGCGCGATCTCGCGGCCGTCGGGGCCGGCGACGCTCACAACCTCGCCGCGCTCGAAATGACCGTCCACGGCGGTCGCGCCGATCGCAAGCAGGCTCTTGCCGTCGGCGACCAGCGCCTTCACCGCGCCCGCATCGAGCGTGATGCGGCCCGACGGCTTCAGGTGGTCCGCGAGCCACTGCTTGCGCGCGGCGACCGGGGGTGTCTGCGCTTCGAGCAGCGTCCCGATCGACTCGCCGGAGAAGATGCGCAGCAGCACATCGGCCTCCCGTCCCCATGCGATCGCGGTATGGGCGCCGCTTCGCGCCGCGCGCTTCGCCGCGAGCACCTTGGTGATCATGCCGCCCTTGCCGATCGAGGACCCGGCTCCCCCCGCCATGCGCTCGAGCGCCGCATCGCCCGCCGCCGCCCGCTCGACGAGCTTTGCCGAGGCGTCGCGCCGCGGATCGGCCGAATAGAGGCCCTTCTGGTCGGTGAGGATCGCCAGCGCATCGGCTTCGATCAGGTTGGTGACGAGCGCGCCCAGCGTGTCGTTGTCGCCGAAGCGGATCTCGTCGACCACGACCGTGTCGTTCTCGTTGATGACCGGAACCACGCCGAGCTCGACTAGCGTCTTCAAGGTGGTGCGCGCGTTGAGGTAGCGGCGGCGGTCGCCGAGATCCTCGTGTGTGAGCAGCACCTGGGCCGTGTGCAGCCCGCGCTCGGCGAAGCACGACTCCCACAT
>JAICTR010000531.1 GCA_025936275.1 Burkholderiales bacterium | reverse complement strand
TCGCGCCGCTCGGGATCATGGGGCTCGCGCTCCTCGCCGGATTCGTGCTCAAGAACACGACCGACGATTTCCTGCATCGCCAGAACGGCCTGCTCTTCTGGTCGCTCAACGCGATGCTGCTCGGGCTCGCGACGAAGGCCTCGTCGCGCGGCGCTGCAGACAACTAGTCGCCGCTCGCGCTGCGCGGCCGTCCCACCGCGGCGAGCCGCGGGCGAACCTGCGACTGGTACTCCGGCACCCAGCGCTTGAGGTCGCGCCGTACCTCGGAATCGCCCGGGATGCGGTCCTGCTTGAGCCAGCCCAGGAGATCCTCGAGCCAGCCGGGATCGACCTCGCGTGCCTTCGCGATGCGCAGCTTCGGGTGCGGCGTGGGGCGCGTGTGCTCGTCGTCGGCGAGGAGCTCCTCGAAGAGCTTTTCGCCGGGGCGCAGACCCGTGTACACGATGCGGATCTCGCTCTCGGAAAGCTCGGAGAGCCGGATCATGTCGCGCGCGAGGTCCACGATCTTCACCGGCTCGCCCATGTCCATCACGAACACCTCGCCGCCGAGGCCCATGCAGCCGGCCTGCAGCACGAGCTGCGCGGCCTCGGGAATCGACATGAAGTAACGCACCATCTCCGGATGGGTGACCGTCACCGGACCGCCCTTGTCGATCTGCTCCTGGAACTTGGGGATGACGCTGCCCGCGCTTCCGAGGACGTTTCCGAAGCGCACCATCTCGAACCGCGTCTGGCTCGCCGACTGCAGCGCCTGGCAGACCATCTCCGCGAGGCGCTTGGTCGCGCCCATCACATTCGTTGGGTTCACCGCCTTGTCGGTGGAGATGAACACGAAGCGGCGCACGCCATGCTCGATAGCGGCGCGCGCGAGGACGTAAGTGCCCCAAACGTTGTTCTGCACCGCCTCCCAGGCGTTCTCCTCTTCCATCAGCGGCACGTGCTTGTACGCCGCGGCATGGAAGACGATGGAGGGCGCGAACTGCCGGATCGCCTGGTTCACGCGGCGCGGATTCTTGATGTCGCCGATCACGCTTTCGACGGCAAGCTCGGGAAACAGCTCGCGCAGCTGCTCGTCGATCTTGTACATCGCGTATTCGTTGAGCTCGTAGAGCACCAGCAGCCCCGGGTTGTAGGCGGCGATTTGCCGGCAGAGCTCCGACCCGATCGAGCCGCCCGCGCCCGTCACCATCACGACCTGCCCGGTGAGGAGGTCGTGCAGCCCGGCATCGTCGAGCATCACCGGCTCGCGCTTCATCAGGTCCTCGACCGCCACCTTGCGGATGCGCGCGGGCGATCCCTTGCCGCCGGGAAGATCGTTGAGCGTGGGAACCGTCATGATCGTCACGTTCGCGCGCTTGCAGATCTCCACGACGCGCCGGCGAACCGCGTAAGGCACCGAGGGCATCGCGATGATGGCGTGGCGCAGCTTCAGGCGCTGCGCGAATCGGGGCAGGTCCTCGAGAATCCCCAGCACGCGCACTCCGTGCAGGAGGCGGCCGCGCTTCTTCTCGTCGTCGTCGAGGAGGCCCACGACGCGCCAGTCGTGGCTGCGGGAGAGGTCCTTCACCAGGCCCACCGCCGCATCGCCCGCGCCCATGATGATCACCGGC
>JAICTR010000499.1 GCA_025936275.1 Burkholderiales bacterium | reverse complement strand
TCCACCTCGGTCCAGCCCGAGCCCTCGACCATGAAGAGGATCGCGTCCCACGAATGGCGATGGATGGTGGTGGTCGTGCCGGGATCCACCTCGTGCACCCAGGCATCGAGCGAGCGCGTGGGGCGATCGCCGTCCCAGCCCATGTAGACGCCGCTGCGAAGGCCGCGCGCGGTAGGGACCAGTTTCACGTCTTCCTTGCGGATGACGGTCTGCCGGTAGTTGCGCCACTCCTCGAGGAATTCCTTGCGGCGCTTCTTCTGGATGTGATAGTGCGTGGTGGTGGTCTGGGTCTTGGTCGACATGGGCTTCGCGTGATGGCGCGGCGCGGGAGGGCCGCGTTTCGCTGCGGGGGTGGAGCGCATGGAAGCGAGTTCCGCTATACTGAACATCGTTCCAATTTGTTGCCGGTCGGCGTAGTTGAACATAGAATGCCGGGACCGGTCAATTTCGCGCGAGTCCCCCCATGCCTTCCTTCCGCAAGCTCGCACTGCTCGCCGTTTCCGTATTCGCCAGCGCGGCCCTCGCGCAAAACGCTTCCTTCGACGCCTTCCATTACAAGGGCCCGGACCGCGAGGCGAAGCTCGCCGCGCAGGCGAGGAAGGAAGGGAAAGTCGTCCTCTACACCTCGCTCGCGCCCTCGGAATCGAAGCCGCTCGCCGCCGCGTTCGAGAAGAAGTACGGCGTGAAGGTGGAGCTGTGGCGCGCCCTCTCGGACAAGGTCGTGCAGCGCACCGTCGCCGAGGCGCGCGCGAAGAAGGATACGGTCGACGTCGTCGAGACCAACGGTCCCGAGATGGACATGATCGCGAACGAGAGGCTCCTCGAGGCCTACGACACGCCGTACCTCGCGGACCTTCCGCCCTCCGCGGTGCCGCCGAGCCGCGCGTGGCTTCCCGACCGCATGAACTTCTTCGTGGTCGGCTTCAATACCGACAAGGTGAAGCGCTCGGAGCTGCCCAAGACCTACGAAGGCTTCCTCGATCCCAAATGGAAGGGGCGCCTGGGCATCGAGGCCACCGACCAGGAGTGGATGGCGACGCTGGTGAAGGCGATGGGCGAGGAGAAGGGCATGGACTTCTTTCGCAAGCTGGCGGCGATGAAGCCCGACATGCGCAAGGGCCACGTGCTGATCGCGAAGCTCGTTTCCGCGGGCGAGGTGCCGGTGTGCCTGAGCTGCTACAACAGCAACATCATCAGCCTCAAGCGCAAGGGCGCGCCGGTGGACTTCGTGCCGGTGCAGCCGGTCGCCGCGCGCCCGCAGGGCATCGGCGTGGCGAAGGCCGCGCCCCATCCCGCCGCCGCGGTGCTCTTCGCCGACTTCGTGCTCTCGCCCGAGGGCCAGAAGCTCTATGAATCGATGGGCCGCGTTCCCGCCAGCACCAAGGTGAAGAGCGAGCTCAACGATTTCGAATTCACGATGATGGATCCGGACATCGTGCTCAAGGAATCGGACAAATGGGAGAAGCTCTGGAACGAGCTCTTCCTGCAGAGATAAATGGACGCGCTTCCCACCCACTGGCTCTCCCTCGTCGCCGTCGTCTTCCTCCTCGGGCTCAAGCACGGCCTGGATCCCGACCACCTCGCCGCGATCGACGGCCTCACGCGCTTCAACGCGGGGCGCCGTCCGCGCATCTCGCGCTGGTCCGGGCTGCTCTTCTCGGCGGGCCATGGCGTCGTCGTGACGGCGGTCGCGGTGACGGTCGCCACCATCGCGATGCAATGGCGCGTGCCCGGCTGGCTCGACGGCGTGGGCACCTGGATCTCGATCGCGTTCCTCGCGCTCCTCGGCGCCGCGAACCTCGCCGCGGTGATGCACACGCCGCGCGGCGAGATGGTGCGTCCCGTGGGACTGCGCAGCCGCTTCCTGCAGCGCCTGATGCGCGCCGAGCACCCGGTGCTGATCGCC
>JAICTR010000454.1 GCA_025936275.1 Burkholderiales bacterium | reverse complement strand
GGAAGAGGCGCCCGTGGCGATCGGCTTCCTGCTGCAGCGACGCGAGCACGCAGCCCGCCTCGACCGTCATGGGGGGGGTGTCCGTATCGACCGCGCGCACGCGGTGCAGGCGCGAGAGGTACACCACCACCTGCGTGCCGCTGGCATCGGGGACCGAGGCGCCGCAGAGGCTCGTGTTGCCGCCTTGCGGAACGATTGCGATCCCTTCGGCGGCGAGGAGCGCCACGACGCGCGACACTTCCCCGGTGCTCGCGGGCCGCACCACCGCGGCGGCCTTGCCGTGGTACTGGCCGCGCCAATCGACGAGGAATGGCGCCTCTTCGCTGGGCGCGACGAGCCCGCGCTCGCCGACGATCGCCTTCAGCCGATCCTTGAGCGCGTGCACCGCGAGGTCGTTCATCGGCGGATGCGCTCGAGGAGGCGCGTGGTCGAGGCCTCGTGCCGGAAGGCGATGGAATGCACCTCGCCGCCCCAGCCCTTCACCTCGTCGGCGCCGACGATGCGCTCCACGCTCCAGTCGCCGCCCTTCACCAGGTGCTCGGGCCGGCCCTCGAGGATGCGTGCGAGCGGCGTGTCTTCCTCGAACCACGTGACGAGCGAGACGCTCTCCAGCGCCGCGACCACCGCCATGCGCTCGGCGAGCGCGTTCACCGGCCGGTCGGCGCCCTTGCCGAGGCGGCGCACCGAGGCATCGGAGTTGAGCGCCACGGCGAGCGAGCTTCCCAGCGCGCGCGCCTGCGCGAGGTAGGTGACGTGCCCGCGGTGAAGGATGTCGAAGACGCCGTTGGTGAAGACCATCGGCCGCGCGATGCGCCGCGCGCGCGCCGCGAACTCCGCCGGCTCGCAGATCTTGGCTTCGAACGCCGGCGCGGGCAAAGGCGTCAGCCCAGGTATTCGAATTCCTTCACCACGCGGGCGACGCCGCTCGTGGTGCGCGCCACTTCCGCCGCGGCATCGGCCTCCGCGTGGGTGACGAGGCCCATGAGGTAGACCACGCCCGCTTCGGTGACGACCTTCACCTGCGTCGCGGAGAAGCGCGGGTCCTTCAACATGCGCGCCTTGACGTTGGAGGTGATGAGCGCGTCGTTGCCGCGCGAGGCGAGCGAGGAGGCGCCGGCGATTTGCGTCTCGTCGACCACCTCGCGCACGCTCGGGATGGTGCGGATCGCTTCCTGCACGCGTTTCTTCGTGGCCTCGTCGGGCACCTCGCCCGTGAGGAGAACGCGCCGGTTGAAGCTCGTGGCGCTCACGTGGATGCCGCGGATGTCGTGCAGGCGCCCGAGGCACTTGATCTCGATGTTCTCGTCCTCGACGTAGATGCCGGTGGTGCGCCGGTCCTGCGCCATGAGGGCGGTGGCGCCGGCGCCGGCCGCGACCAGCGGCACGCAGGCTTGCAGCAGCGGCACGAGGGCCAGCGCGAGGAGCGGTGCGAGATGCGTGGGTTTCATGTCTTCTCTCCGAAAAGCACGTTGTCGACGACCTCGCACAGGCAGTGGATCACCAGGAGGTGCATCTCCTGGACGCGCATGGTGCGAGGGTGCGCGATGTTCAGGTGGAAGTCGCGCGGGCCGAGCATCTTCGCCATGGCGCCGCCGTCGCGCCCGGTGAGCGCGATCACGACGACGCCCCTGGCCTGCGCGGCGCGCATCGCCTCCACCACGTTCTTCGAGTTGCCGGAGGTGGAGATCGCGAGCAGCACGTCGCCGGCATTGCCGAGGGCTTCGACCTGCTTCGCGAACACGTGGTCCCAGTCGTAGTCGTTGGCGATGGCGGTGAGGGCGGAGCTATCCACGGTGAGCGCGATCGCCGGCATGCCGGGACGCTCGCGCTCGAAGCGGCCGACGATCTCCGCGGCGAAATGCTGGCTGTCGGCGGCCGAGCCGCCGTTGCCGCAGGCGAGCGCCTTGCGCCCGGCGCGCAGCGCCGCGGCGAGCGCCTCGCCGGCGCGCGCGACCTGCGCGGGGAGCGTTTCCGCCATCCTGCGGCGCAGCTCCGTCCCCTCGTCGAAATGCGACTTGATGTGCGCGGTGAGATCCATGGGCCGATATTAACTCACGCCATTTCGAAGGCCCCGCGCAGCCATTCGACGCGGTCGCCATCGAGCGTCACGACATCGAAGCGGCAGGCGGGCTCGCGGCCGAGGCGCGCGAGGAAGTGGCGCGCGGCGCAGGCGATGCGCATGCGCTTGCGCCCATCGATGCTCGCCGCGGCGCCGCCGAAGCGCTCGCTCCTGCGCAGCCGCACCTCGACGAACACCAGCGTTTCGCCTTCGCGCGCGATGAGGTCGATCTCGCCCAGGCGCGTGCGGTAGTTGCGGGCGATGAGCTGCAGGCCTTCGCGCGCGAGG
>JAICTR010000488.1 GCA_025936275.1 Burkholderiales bacterium | reverse complement strand
GATCGCGAGGCCCACGACGGCGATCGCGAGCGGGCTGTAGGAGGCGCGCGCGGCGCTCACCGGCGCGAGGAGGAAGGGGTCGCCGATGCGCCCGCCTTCGACGAGCCCGCGGCCGATGAGGAGCGCGGGCACCGGATCGATCGCCTGCAGCACCGCGACCGGGAAGAGCCCGAGCCGCGCGCAACCCGCGGCGAGCCAGGCGAGCCCGAGGCGCTCGAGGAAGCCGGCGTCGTGCGCCGCGGCGAGCCACGCCGCGCGCGGGCGCCCGGGGACGATCACGCCGAAGAACTTCACCATCACGTAGCCGGCGAGCGCCGCGACCAGCACCACGCCCGCGGCGAAGATCGGCACCAGCATGCGCAGGTAGGGGTTGGGCAGCCCGCCGGTGAAGAGGAAGCCTTGCAGCAGCAGCCATTCCGAGACGAAGCCGTTGGAAGGCGGCAGGCCGGCGGCGGCGATCGAGCCGGCGAGCGCGGTCCAGCCCACCCACGGCATGCGCCGCAGGAGCCCGCCGAGGCGGCCGAGGTTGCGCTCGCCGGTCGCGTGCAGCACCGAGCCCGTGCCGAGGAAGAGCAGGCTCTTGAAGATGGCGTGGTTCGCGCAGTGGTAGAGCATCGCCATCAGCGCGAGCGCGGCGAGCGGCTGCATGCCGTAGGCGGCGAAGACGATCGCCAGGCCGAAGGCCACCACGACGAGCCCGATGTTCTCGATCGAGGAGTAGGCGAGGAGCCGCTTCATGTCGACCTGTGCCGCGGCGAACACCACGCCGAAGAGCGCGGTGGCGAGGCCCAGCACCAGCGCGACGACGCCCCACCACCAGATCGGCGTGCCGAGAAGGTCGAAGCACACGCGCGCCATGCCGTAGATCGCCGTCTTCAGCATCACGCCGCTCATCAGCGCCGAGACCGGCGAGGGCGCGGCCGGATGCGCCTCCGGGAGCCAGACGTGCAGCGGCAGCAGGCCCGCCTTCGCGCCGAAGCCGAAGAGCGCGAGCAGGAATGCGATCGACGCCCCGGCGGGGGCGAGGTGCTGCGCGCGCATGTTGGCGAAGGTGTAGTCGCCGCTGTTCGCCTGCAGCACGCCGAAGCAGAGCAGGATCGCGATCGCGCCCACGTGCGCGATGAGGAGGTAGAGGAAACCCGCGCGCTGGATTTCCGGGATGCGATGGTTGGTGGTGACGAGGAAGAAGGACGCGAGCGCCATCAGCTCCCAGCTCACCATGAACGCGTACGCATCGTCGGCGAGCATCACCATCGCCATGGCGGCGAGGAACACGTGGTACTGCAGGCAGATCAACCCCGGCGCCGTGCCTTCGCCGGCGCGGAAGTAGCCGCCGGCGAAGATCGAGATGCCGGCCGCGGCGAGGCCCAGGATGGCGAGGAAGAATGCCGAGAGCGCATCGAGGCGCACGTGAAACGGAAGGCCGGGCAGCCCGATCGCGAGCACCTCGGCGTGCGCGCCGCCCGGCAGCGCCGCGAGCGCCAGCGCGCCGAGCGCCAGCGCGAGCAGTGCCGAGAGCGGAAACAGGAACCAGGCGACGAAGCGGAAACCGCGCGGCACCGCGATGCCCGCGAGGCCGATCGCGAGCCAGGCCGCGACGACGGTGAGGGCCCCGTCGAGCGCGGAGAAAGGCGCGTTCACACGGTGTCGACGGTGGAGTTGAGGTAGTAGCCGGCGCCGCGCTCGGTGCGGATCAGCGAGGGCTGGTTGGGGCTGTCCTCGATCTTGCGGCGCAGCCTGAGGATCTGCACGTCGATCGAGCGGTCGTAGATGTCGTCGTGCAGGCGGCTCGACTCGAGCAGCTGGTCGCGGCTGAGGATCCTCTGCGGCGCGCGCAGGAACGCCACCAGCAGCGCGTACTCGCTGTTGGTGAGCTCGACGTTGCGCCCGTCCGGCCCCTTCAGCTTGCGCGTTCCCGTGTTGAGCTCCCAGCCCGAGAACTTGAAGGCGCGCACCGTCTCGCCGCGGCGCGTGGCGCGCTTGGTCTCGGTGCG